>JAVHLK010000029.1 GCA_031082285.1 Desulfomonilaceae bacterium | reverse complement strand
CACACGGCCGTCTCCTCGGCCTTGAAGATGTTGCACGACGGCGCGGACATTATTGACGTGGGCGGGGAATCTACTCGACCCGGTTCGGACGAGCTGGATTTGACGGAAGAAGTGAGGCGTGCCGTTCCGGTGATCGAGGGGATAGCCGCACGGCAACCCGCCGCGGTGATATCGGTGGACACCCGTCGCCGACACGTCGCGGAACGTGCGATACGCGCGGGAGCAACCATCATCAACGATATCTCCGGTTTTCGTGACGACCCGTCCATGGTCGACCTGGCCCGGGAATCCGGTTGCGGCCTTATTGTCATGCATATGTTGGGAAGACCCAAGACAATGCAGCAGGACATTCGGTACCGGTCGTTTCCGGGAGATCTTGTCGAATTCTTTGAGGAGAGGACCCGATACCTGGAAGACGCGGGGATAGATCCGGGGAAGATCGTGATAGATCCCGGGATCGGATTCGGCAAGACGTTCGACCAGAACCTGATACTGATCAATCGGCTGGACCGGTTGACGTCGCTGGGAAAACCGGTTCTGGTCGGTGCTTCCCGCAAGTCATTCATCGGAAAGATTCTCGACGAACCCGAGGCCTCCGCGAGGGACACGGGGACCATGGCCACGGTCGCGGCCTGCATCATGAGGGGGGCATCGATTGTACGGGTCCATGACGTGCGATCCGCGGTTCAGATCTGCAGGGTCACGGACGCGATCGTAAGGGAAAGGGTCGAGCCGTGATACTCGGCGTCGGAGTGGATCTGGTGGACATTTCCCGTATGGAACGGGTCCTTTGCAGCAGGTGGGCGCAACGGTTCGTGGAAAGGGTGTTCTCTCGGGAGGAAGCCGCGGTGTGCCGCGCCATGCCCCATCCGGTACAAGGTTTCGCCGCACGGTTCGCGGCCAAGGAGGCCGTTGCAAAGGCATTGGGCACGGGCTTCAGCCGGGGGGTCACTCCCCGGTCGATTCACGTGGTCGGCACGGAGCGCACACGGCCCGCGATCCAACTCATTGACGCGGCCTTTGAACAGGCCGAAGCCCTGCGGGCAGGTACCATACATGTGTCGCTTTCCCATACGCCCACGACTGCATGCGCACTCGCTGTCGTTGAGATGAAGAGCGATCCTGTTTCTTGACTTGCCGGGATGCTACTATTTTCGCCCGGCAGAGACGCCGGGTCGCTACCATAGCCCGCAACGCTCTTCTCTTCGGTAGCGCCGGCCTTCCCGCGTTCCGCGGGATATTCCTCGTTCGTGAACACTCGCCCGGCATCCCGCGCAGAACGCGGGACTGGTCGCTACCATCCTCGCCGGGTCGCTACCATAAGAATCCGTAACGGCCCACGGACCGATCAGTCCGGACCCAGTTCCTTCATCTCCCTGTCCCATTCCTTCCAGAATTGACGCTCGCATCGTGCGACGCACCGGGCGTACATTCGGGCCTGAAAGCGGGACGATCCTCCTCGCCTGCCTTTCTTGACGTATCCTTCAATCCATTGGCGGCAGTCGTCCAGACATGCTTGACGCCTGTCCGTTGCCCATTCCTGCACCACATGATCGGACAGAAGGGCATGCTCAATGTCCCCAGCCGGTGTGGTGAAGAAGAGTGCCGCAGTGATGAGGAGAATTTCCGCTGCCATGTTTTCGTTGCTCCTTCCCGTCCCGCAGACGTCCGTAGGCTTTTCGGCCGGTCCTGTTCACGCTCCTCGGCGAGCCGTCACATGCCGCGTCTCGCATCGTACGCGAGGCATGCCGACGGCTCCAAGGCGCCGAGTCTTTTCCTCGCATCGGCAGACAGTACCGCGAGGAGCTTTTCATCCAGTTGACGATCTTGTTCCCTTAATTTGTCCTCGACTTCCCAGATCTTCTTTCTGAGGTCTTGCAAGGCATCCTCGTCAAAGCTCTCCCGCCCGTCCAGTTCCAGCATGTCTCTGCTCATTGCACGGAGCCGTGCATGGAGTTCGCTTTGCGTCTTCATGTGATCCCGTTGGATGGTTGCGATCTCGTCCATGCGTTCAGGGGACAAGTCTTCCCACACGTCGGCGCACCGTTCGTGAGCCAAGCCGCGGCCGGGGTACCATGAATGAAGCCGCCCGCGATCCAATTCCGGTCCGAGATACCATCCCGTACCCGGGCTCCATCCCGGTCCGAAATACCAAGTGTATTGGGCGGTCGCAACCGGAACGGCCGCGAAGACCATTACCAAGGCCGCAAACACCGCATATATCGCCGCTCTCATGAGTATTCCCTTCTTTCAAAATTTCTCTTTCTATTGTTAGTCATTGGAGGAGCTTTGCGCAACGACGCCGACAGAAAGCTCCCCCTGCCCTTGCCCTCAAGACGCATCTGCGCGTATAGTTGACTCATGGAATATGAGTGGGACTATAACAAGGCGGAGATGAACATCCCAAAACACGATGTGGACTTTGCCGATGCCGCAACGATCTTGGAAGATGGTTGCGCCCTCACGATGGAAAATGGCCACTCTGAAGAGGACCGCTTCGTCACACTGGGAATGGACTCCATGGGCCGTGTCCTGGTGGTGGTTTACACGTGGCGTGGCGATTCAGTTCGCCTTATTTCTGCACGAAAGGCCACAAGGCGCGAGCGCACGCAATACGAAGGAAGTGATCCATGAAGAAGGAATACGATTTCAGCAGAGCTAAGCGAGGTCCGGTAGTGCCGGTTCCGCCTGGTAAGACCCCAATTACGGTTCCACTTGATAATGACGTCTTGGAGTGGTTGCGTGCCCAGGTTCATGAGATGGGCGGTGGAGATTATCGGACCCTCATCAACGCGGCGTTGCGCGAGCATATGCAGCAGCAGAAGGAACCGCTGGAAGAAATGCTTCGGCGCGTGATCCGCGAAGAAATGCGTACGCAATTTGCAAGTTAAGAGCTCTGCGGCATAAATACGGTCGCAGTTTGTTCGCGGACTGAACTGACGAATCAGAGTACCGAGTTGACGATCGGCGGCGAGGGAACCGAAGTCAAATCGCCTGAGCGACGATCACCTTGAGATATCTCGTTTCCGGCATGGACAACAGCACCGGATGATCCGGTCCTTGACCCCTTGTTTCCAGGATCCTCATGCGTTTGCCTGCCTGATGAGATGCCGTGCGGATTACCTCTTCGAAATCCTCGAAGCTGAGATGGCGGGAACAGGAGCAGGTGACGAGAATCCCGCCGACCTTGAGCCTTCCCATCGCACGACGGTTCAGGTCGATGTATCCCTTACGGCCTTCGTTCACCTTGGAGCGGCTCTTGATGAAGGCAGGCGGGTCCGCGACGATGAGATCCCAGGATTCATCGGTTTTCTTGAGAAAGTCCACGGCCTGCTCACGCACCGTGTAGAACCGTGAGGCCGCTCCATTGATCTCGGAATTGGATTCTGCAATATGCAGCGCGCCTCTGGATGAATCCACCGCGACCACCTCGGATGCTCCGGTTGCGGCCGCGTGGATACCCCAGGCTCCCGTGTAGCAGAACAGGTCCAACACCCGGGCTCCGGAGAATGCGTATTTCCCCATGAGATCCCGATTTGCCTCCTGATCCAGAAAGAATCCCGTTTTTTGCCCTTCCTGGATGTCCACGAGAAACTTCAGTCCGTGCGACCTGATGGTCACCCGGGCGGGCACCGACCCCGATACAAGGCGTTTTTCAAGAGCCGTCCCTTCCAATTCCCTGATGGGCGAATCGTTGCGCAGATAGATACCCGCGGGCGACATGGCTTCGTGAAGAATCTCTAGGACCCCGGGCAACAAAGAGTCCATTCCCGCGGTGTGACTCTGCACGGCCAGATACTCGGCGTACCGGTCCACAATGAGCCCGGGAAGCAGATCGGATTCACTGAAGATGAGCCGGCACGGGGCTCCGTACGGAAACATGCGCCTCCGGAATTCAACAGCGGTGTGGATTCGAGTTTCCAGGAATGAGCGATCGATGGGGATCTTTCGGCGGGAGAGGATTCGCGCGGTAATGAGACTCTGTGGATTGACGTAGGCCATGCCGACGAACTCTCCAGTTGCATCGCGCACCTCATGCACCGCGCCGGGTTCGAGTTGCGCCACAGGCGGCGACTCGATCTCGTTGGAGAAGATCCAGAGATGTCCTCTGCGAACCCGTCGATCCGCATTCCGTTTGAGCTTGATCATAATCGCCTATAAGAGCCTGTTCCGGGCAACCACGGGGGTGCCCTTGAATCACGCCGGCGCCGGTAACCGTGCCGGGTCATGTCACACGAGCCCCTAAACCTTCTTGGGCTCGATTCGCTCCATGCCGTTCATGAGCGGCCGGAGCACCTCGGGAATCGTGACGCTGCCGTCTTCATTCTGGTAGTTCTCCAAGATCGGAATGAGGATACGGGGCGACGCTATGGCGGTATTGTTCAGCGTATGGCAGTATTGGGTCTTGCCGTCTTTGCCGCGCCATCTGATCTTGAGTCGTCGGGCCTGGAACTCATAGAGAGACGAACAGGAATGTGTTTCCGAGAAGTTGCCTCGGCTCGGCATCCATGTTTCGATCTCGTGCTTGAGGACCTGCCCTTGACCGATCTCCCCGCCGCACGCGAGAGCCACGCGATGGGGCAGGCCGAGGGCCTGCATGAGGCTCTCCGAATTGTCCAGCAGGATCCGGTGCTCTCGTGTCGATGCCTCCGGGTCGTTCTCGCAAATCGCGACCTGCTCCACCTTGTTGAACTGGTGCAGCCGATAGAACCCGCGAGTGTCCCGCCCGTACGAGCCGGCCTCGCGGCGAAAGCACGTGGAATACCCGCAATAGCGCTTAGGCAGGTCTTTCTCGTTGAGTATTTCATTCATGTGGTACGATACGAGGGAAACCTCCGACGTGCCGATCAGATACAGATCGTCCTTTTCCACAAAGAAGGTGTCCTCTTCCCCCAGGGGAAAGAAGCCGGTACCCACCATGGCTTCACGTCGCACTAGTTGGGGCACGATCATGGGTTGAAAACCCCGGGAAACCAAGTGATCCAGGGCGAACTTGAACAGAGCGAATTCGAGCATTGCCCCTTCGTTCTTGAGGACATACATCCGGGCGCCGGCAAATTTCACGGCTCTGGGCATGTCCACGATATCGAGGGATTCCGCGAGTTCCAGGTGATCCTTAATGGGAAAATCAAAGACCCGCGGCTCTCCGAATCGTCGCACTTCAACATTGTCGTCGTCCGATTCACCTTCGGGAACCTCCGGCAGGGGCGGGCTCGGAACGAGGAGCATGAGCTTCTCGAATTGCTCTTCCACCTCCCTGAGTTTGGGCTCCGTCTCCGAGAGCGAATCCTTCAGGGCCTTTACCCGCGAAACCGCATTGTCCTTCTCATCACCCCTGAGCTTGGGGATTTCCTTGGACAACCGGTTGCGATCCGCCCGAATGCTCTCCACACGTGCTCTGAGCTTTCTCGCCTCTTCGTCCACCGCGAGAAGCTCGTCAATATCCACCTTCATCCTTTTCTTGCGGATGCCTGCTTTGATCGCATCGGGATTGGCACGAATGAATGCTATGTCCAGCATGCAAAAATCTCCTTATTCTCATGCCCTGTGTATGGTCGTGAACTCCTCGGCGACGGATCGCTACACCAGCAGGTCGGACACCGGTTCGATGAGTCGCTTCAATTCCTTCTCAGCCCGGTCGAGTTCCTCTTCCCGCTCCCTCAGTGCACGGGACACGCTCGGATCGCCGGCTTCCTCCCGGCTCCGGCGAAGTTCCGCCAGGTCCTTGTGCAGTCCTTCCACTCGCGTAACGCAAGCCTCGATCCGTTCCAGATCCAGCTGAACGCCCTGGGACGCCAGTTCTCTTGCCCGTGACCGAAACCGCCGAATCTTCTCACTTTCCTCGACCTGCGAGAACACACGGTCCGGCGAACCGGCACGGGGGGACCCGGATCGTACCTTCTCCGAGGTCGGGCTCTCGGCCAACGGCTTGGCAAACGCCTTTCTCAATCCGGCCGACGGCGGGGTCCAGACTCGGCGTTCCATGAGATCGATCGGGTCCTGCACGTCCGGTGTGGTTTCCGTCTCATCCTTTTCTTTTGCGAATTTCTCTTGAATGTAACGTTGAAGTTCTTGCTGCTCTGCGGGCAACATGTCTGCGTAGAGCCTCTCAAGCGTTTCGCGCTCCGTCCGCGTCATTGCACCGGGGCCTATTCTTTGTGAGGCTTCCAGCCATTTTCGCTGTTTCGGGGTCAAGTCCATTTCATCCAAGGGCGTTCCTCCTCTTGTGCACCCGGGGTCACATCAGGCGTCCGCCGATATCGACCGATCGACACGCACCCGCGGCGGCACGGGCCCGTGGGTTCAAAGGAAATCCCCGTCCCGTTCCCCACGGAGCCGAGGTCAACTTATCAAGTCGCCGGAACTCCTGCAACCGTTTTGACCTGTACGGACAAGGATTCGGTTACTGCCGGAAGGCGCTCTTCGGCAGTGCGGTCTCACGGGCTCGCGAGATCGAATGCTTACAAACGGTTACGTTTTCCTTGCTCGGGAACGAGGTATTGACTATATTCCGGTAAAGCATACGCACGGAAGGTGACATGACATCGACTCACGGCCCGATTATCACAATTCTTCTCGTCTTTCTGATCCTCACCGGCTGCGACCAACACAAGGCCACGACCAAGGACCCCTCCCCCAAGACGGAGACCGTGACGTCTATTGCAGAGACCGAAAGTGAACCGGCATACGGCGACATGATCATTCGGGGGACCATCGGCGACGCATCCGTACTCCTGCCCGTACTGGCCAACGACGCGTCGAGCTTCGACATCACCGGCCTCATCTTCAACGGCCTGGTCAAGTACGACAAAGACATCCAACTGGTGGGGGACCTGGCGGAAAAATGGGAGATAGCCGACGACAAGCTCACCATTCGCTTCTTCCTCCGAAAGGACGTGAAATGGCAGGATGGACAGCCGTTTACGACGAAGGACGTTGAATACACGTACAAGACTTACGTGAATCCCAAGACGCCGACCGCGTACGCAACGGACTTCCTCAAGGTGAAGGAATTCCGGGTGCTCGATCCGTATACCTTTGAAGTGACCTACACGGAGCCGTACGCTCCTGCTCTGACTTCTTGGGGTCAGGGGATGTTGCCGAGCCATCTCCTGGAGGGCACGGAAATCACGGAGAGCCCGCTCAAGCGAGCGCCGGTTGGTACGGGACCGTACCGGTTCCGGGAATGGAAAACCCAAGAAAAGATAGTTGTGGACAGCAATCACGACTACTTCGAGGGCAGGCCGTATATCAACCGGGTGCTGACGCGGGTCATTCCGGACCCGGCCACCATGTTCCTCGAGTTGAAGGCGGGACGGCTGGACCAGATGGGCCTTTCCCCGCTCCAGTACACTCGACAGACCAACACGAAATGGTTCAACGAGAATTTCCGGAAGTACAAGTACCTCGCGTTCGGGTATACCTACCTTGGGTACAATCTTCTCGATTGGAAGTTCAAAGACAAGAAGGTGCGACAGGCTCTCACCACGGCAATCGACCGTGACGGCATCGTCAAGGGCGTGCTGTTGGGCTTGGGCGAGGTTGCATACACCCCGTACAAGCCGGACACGTACTGGTATAATCCGAACGTGAAGAAGTGGCCGTACGATCCGGAGAAAGCTAAGCAGATGCTCGCCGAGGCCGGATGGACGGATACGGACGGTGACGGCATTCTCGACAAGGACGGCAAACCGTTCAAGTTCACCATCATCACGAATCAGGGGAACCAGCTCAGGGAAAGGGCTGCTACAATCATCCAGCGCGACTTGAGAAGGGTGGGGATAAGAGTCAAGATCCGTCCCATCGAATGGGCCGCGTTTCTCAAGAATTTCATCGACAGGAGGAATTTCGAGGCTTGCCTGCTGGGATGGGGCATCGGCATCGATCCCAGTCAGATCGACATCTGGAATTCCAAGAAGACCGGAGAGAGGGAACTGAACTTCATCACGTACGTCAATCCCGAGGTCGACACACTGTTGGATCAGGGGGCCGCGACGTACGATCGCGAGAAGCGCAAGGAATACTACGACAGGTTCCAGGAGATTATTGCCGAGGATCAGCCGTACACGTTCCTTTTTGTCAGCTACAGTCTTCCCATAATCAGCGCGAGGTTCCACGGCATTAAACCGGCTCCCCTGGGCATCGGCTACAACTTCGATCGGTGGTATGTTCCCAAGCATCTCCAGAAATACCACATCGCTCCGTGAGGGCTTATGGGTCCGTACATTCTCAAGCGTCTGTTGCTCATGATCCCCGTACTGCTGGGGATAACCATCATCTCGTTCGGCGTCATGAAGCTTGCTCCGGGCGATCCGGTCAGCGTGGTGACCGACCTGAATCCCAACATGAACAAGGAGGCCATCGAGCGTATCCGCGCATACTACGGCCTCGACCAGCCGGCATACGTACAGTACGCGAAATGGCTGAAGAATATGCTCATGTTGGATTTCGGCAGATCGTTCGCTCCGGACAGCCGCCCCGTCATCGACAAGATCATGGAACGCATCCCCGTAACGTTATTGATCAATATTCTTTCAATGATATTGATTCTCGCAGTGGCCATTCCCCTGGGAGTCATGTCCGCGGTCAAACAGAACTCGGTATTCGACAAAGGTACCACGGTATTCGTGTTCGTCGGGTTCGCCATCCCGACGTTCTGGTTGGCTTTGCTGCTCATGATACTCTTCGGGGTCAAATTGGAGTGGCTGCCGATCTCGGGCCTGAGGTCCTTGACCTATGCGGAGCTCTCCGTCCCCGAAAAGGTCCTGGATCTGGGAAAACACCTCGTTCTGCCCGTCTTTGTGTCGTCATTCGGCGGACTGGCCGGCATGAGCCGGTACATGCGCTCCAACATGCTCGAGGTGATCAGGCAGGATTACATCACCACCGCGAGGGCAAAAGGACTCGACGAACGAACGGTGATTTTTAAACACGCGTTGCGCAATGCCCTGCTTCCCGTCATCACCCTTCTGGGCTTGTCGGTTCCGGGATTGATCGGAGGCAGTGTGATTTTCGAGACGATCTTTGCCATCCCCGGAATGGGGCAGCTCTTCTACCAGTCGGTAATGAGCAGGGATTACCCCACGGTGATGGGAATACTGGTCATCGGCGCGGTGTTGACTCTCGTGGGCAACCTGCTGGCCGACGTGATGTACTCCGTGGCCGACCCACGGATACGCGCCGCGGGCTGACGATAAGGGCCCGGGCGGCAAGTGAGGACGGTTCATCGAAGATGTATGCTGATTTTCTGAGGCGACTGGCAAGAGACAAATTGGCGATGGTCGGACTGTGCGTCGTCGCGGTCCTTTTCTTCGTCGCGATGTTCGCGGACTTCCTCGCACCTTACCCGCCGGACCGGATCGACGTGGAGAAAATACTTGTCGAACCCAGCCGGGACCATCTTATGGGAACCGACCCGCTCGGCCGCGACGTGCTCTCGAGGATCATTCACGGATCGGGAGTCTCGCTGAGCGTGGGATTCGTCGCGGTCGGGATCTCGACGTTCATCGGCGTCATCCTGGGCGCGGCTTCCGGATATTACGGCGGTCTGGCAGACCGGATCATCATGCGCTTCGTGGACATCATGCTCTGCTTCCCCACGTTCTTTCTGATCCTTGCGGTCATCGCGTTCCTGCAACCGAGCATCTGGAACATCATGATCGTGATCGGGATAACCTCTTGGATGGGCGTTACGCGGCTGGTGCGCGCGGAGTTCCTGTCCCTTCGCGAGCGAGATTTCGTGCGGGCCGCGGTCAGTCAAGGAGCAAGCGACCTGCGGATCATCTTTCTGCACGTGCTGCCGAACGCCATGGCACCCATACTGGTCGCAGCCACTTTGGGCGTGGCCTCCGCGGTGCTCGTGGAATCGAGTCTGTCGTTCCTCGGGTTGGGTGTTCAGCCTCCGGATCCGTCCTGGGGAAACATGCTCACTGAAGGAAAAGACAACATCGAAATCGCGTGGTGGCTTTCGCTTTTCCCCGGACTGGCCATCTTTATCACCGTCATGGGTTACAACTTGTTGGGGGAGGGAATACGCGACACGCTGGACCCGAGGTTGAGGCGGTAACACAGAGAAGGATGAAGGCGGAAGGCGAAGGGATGAAAGAAGAGATAAGAAAGAGAAGAAGTTCGTACGCTTACGGCACAGATGTAGGCAGATAGAGAAATTCCCCTTTCATCTTTCATCCTTTCCTTTGTGTATTGGTGTGTTAATGGTTTGATTTTCTTTTTTTTCTCGTTCCCAGGCTCCTGCCTGGGAATGCCTGTCATCAGGGCTCTGCCCTGTCCTCGTGGGATGGGCGTCCCTGCCCGTCATCTCGCCGGCGAAGGCCGGGGTCCGGGACAGATCACGATAGACAATCACCCTTTGCTGCATGAACGGAGGTTTCAATCATATGCCATTTTCAATCGGATGGTTCTCCACGGGTCGAGATCCCGCGGCACGCAACCTCTTGCAGACCGTGCATGAAGACCTTGTGACCAACAAGATCCCCGCGGGAATCCAATGGATATTCTGCCATCGGGAAACCGGGGACGGCCCACCCGATGAGGAGTACAAGCAACGGGAGATGTTTTTCGAGCTGGCTGCAAGCCTCGATATCCCGGTGGCAACCCTGTCGCATGTCAAGTTTCTGCCGGAGCTGAGAAAAAGGGGCCTTGCGGAAAGCCCGTCCGCAGCCGAGGCGTCTCCCGCACTGGAAGAATGGCGAAATCTCTATGGGGCGGAAGTGGTACGGATGGTCGAGCTGCTGCCTCCCGTGGACATCGTCGTGATGGCCGGCTATATGATCGTCATCGGCGATCCGGAACTCCACGCGCTGGACATCGTCAACATACACCCCGCGTTGCCTTGGGGACCGCGGGGAACCTGGCAGGAAGTCATCCATCAACTGATCTCGGAAGAGGCCGAAGAACAGGGGATCATGATCCACCTGGTCACGAAGACGTTGGACCGGGGTCCCGTGATCTCCTACTGCCGATTTCCCATCACGGGCCCCGAGTGGGATCCTCTTTGGGACGGATGGAAGCGAGACATCAAGTCCGATTCCACGAGGGAGCAACGCGAGAGCCACCCGCTGTTTACAACGATTCGCCGGGAAGGCGAGATCAGGGAACTTCCCTTGCTGCGCGGAGCGATCCGGGAGCTTGCCTCCGGCACCATTACCGTGCAGGACAAGAGAATCCGCGCGGGAGGCAAGCTCTTGGAAGAAGGGGTAGACTTGACTGCGGCCATTGAGGAGATCGTCTTTCGTGACCATGGTTCCGCATAGGCCCTGTTTCCGATCTCACTCTCGGTCCCGACGTCGGGCCGGTACAGTGCGCGTATTCACTTCCCATTCCGAATTATTGCAGTATAATCCAGTTCATATCCCGTATACCGGTCGGAGTGAGACCCATGTCGGACAGCGACATCGACGTAGGATCGAAAATTCGTGCCTATAGAAAAAGTAAGAACCTCTCACTCATCGAGCTGTCTCGACGAACGGGCATCGCGGCATCAAACCTCAGTTCCATTGAATTGAACAAATCGTCGCCCACACTTGGTACGATCATACGTCTTGCCGATGCGTTCGGCATGAAACCCGGTCCTTTCCTGGATGAGGTACTCTACCGGAAGGCCGTTCTATGCCGAGAACCCGCAGCGTCACCATCTGAGCGCACTCGGACCGTGGGAGCTGCTCAACGGTTCTTGACGGACGGGGTCATGCTCAACAGGATGGACGCGAAGGTCATCATCCTCGAGGATGATGTCGAAGATGTTCCCGTCGAGGAGCCGGGGACGGATCGCTTTGTCTATTGCGTTGAGGGAAGTTTCGTCATGCGTGTTGACGGTGAAGATTACCTCTTGAGCAAGGGAGACGCGGTGTACCTTCTGCCGGAAACGGTTGCTCTTCTCAGTGTCGCTGAAGAATCCGGCGCACGCATATTGGTGGTGAACACCCCGGGAAAGAAGTGCCCGCGGTTCTAGATCGAGATCGGACCAATGGTACTCCAATGGACCCTCATCCGATCGTGCGATCACTTCCCCTTGAGTACTGCAATCAGGTACAGGTCGCCCTTGACCAAATCGGGTACCGCCACGAGAACGCCCTCGTCGCCGCGAGCCGCCGCAACGTCCGCGGGTCCTTCAATGCCTGAACCGAGATTCTTCCGCCCTTCTTTGGGATGCCATTGGAGCAGAGACTTGGATTTCCAGTCGGTGATCGGCGGGCTCTCAGCCTCAAGAACCGCAACACCGTCCAATTTGCCGATGGGGTTCGGCAATGCAGTGGTCTTTCCCTTTGGATGGACCGTGTAAGTCCCTCCCGGGTCAGGACCTCATAGTCGAACCCCATCAGAGAGTAGTCGAGGGGCACTCGAACGGACTCACATGACAAAAGCCATGGTTCGCACAACAATCCCCATTTGGTGCATCACTTACGCGTATAGCCGTTCGCAGCGAGCTGTGATCGAAACTTTCCCGCGGTTCCTTTTGGGACGCGTATGGTGTGAGCTATGCTTTTTCGCCCTGACTTGGCGGGAAACACAAGCTTTGTCGGAGAGATCTGCGCGTTGAGTTTCCATATGTGTCGCGGGGTGGTCTGAAGCAGTTTTGCCATCGCGGCAAACGAGAGGTCCTTGGCAAGACGCACGTTTGTGAGCGTGTCGAATGCCACCTCACCTCGTGAACGTCCCTTGACGCCATAGAACTCCCTGTTATTGCTTATGATCCACATTGCGATGAGCCGCGGGACGTACTGCTCGGTCTCCAGAGGCAACGGCACGTCCCAGTACGACGACGCGCCGAACAGATTCAACCGTTCGAGGACTCTCGCAGGACCCGCGTTGTACGCGGCCGTCGTGAGAAGCCAGTCCTGGAATCCGTCCCTCGGTTCTTGACCGTTGATGCCGACTTTCCTCACCCGATTCATCCAGGCGAGATAACGGGCTCCGGAATGTGTCGATCGCACCAGGTCACCGCGCTCGTCCTTCCATTGGTTGATCAGCATCTTCCAGTCGTACTCATCGCAGTTGACCGGGCCGCATGTGGCGGTGGACCTGATGAACTGCCAATAGCCGTATGCCCCGGCGGAGGACAAGGCCCTGGGATCGTAACTGCTCTCAATCGCCGGCAGTAAGTGGAATATGGAAGGAAGTTTGTACTGCCTGAGAATGGGCAGAATCACCGGTTTGTAATAGTCGGCACGTTCCAGCCAGATGAGAATTTGGGATCGTCTGTCCAGAAGCAGGTAGTTGATCTCCTGAAGGATGCGGCGTCGAACGTCGGGCCGATCCAGTGGGATGCGCTGCGACGCACATACGAGACCCCGTTTCTCGATTTCGGGGGGAAGGCCGTAGCGAAACCCGGTGTTGATCGAATCAAGATGCGGCGTTATGGTCCGGGTCGTCGCGCCGCAATCCGCCGGCCCGATACCCCAGAGAACAAGACATACCGCAACGGCCCCGAGCGTACATTTCTTCTTGCCGTCAATCACTTGACCACCCCTAGAATACTACCGCCATGACTCTCTCCAGGAGCATGAGCTCGTTCTTGTGAAGCACGATATCCTTGTACAAAGGATTCTTCGATTTCAGTATAAGGTTCTCGCCGGAAAACTCAACCTTCTTCACATAAGCCTTGTTGTCGTCCCTGCGCTTGAATATCACCAGGTCGCCGTCCTTGATCTCCTCCCAGGACTCGGGCTTGATAAACAGCAACGCACCGTCCCCGAAGAGTTCCCTCAGGCTGTCGCCCCGCACCCGCACGCAGTAGAGTGTTCCGCTCAGCGCTGGGTCCACTCCGGGTGGAAGCAGAACATACTCAAAGCCGTCCCCCACGGAATAACCGCCGTCCGTATATTCAAACCCCTCTCCCGCACTCACGTGCCCGACCACGGGGACGGTTCGTCCGAACGTCAAATCCTGCACATCGGAGAGAACCTGTTCGATTCGCTCCATGGCCTGCCTTATCTCGGCCACCTGGGGTACCAGCCTCAAGTCATTCGCCTCAGCATCCCAGTCCCATGTAAAGGGAAGATCTTCAAAGAAACTCGCCAGGATCTCCTCCACAAATCGACGGTCGCCCTTGGCCCGGTAGCAAAACTCCTTGAATCGGTTCACCGCGAAGGCCGTGGTATCGGACCACTCTTCCTGCGACACCAGGTACACCTGAATCAGGGCATGGATTGCCCTGCTCTCGGCCGGATGCAACGCCAGAGATCGTATCTCATCCGCCAATTCGGTCTCGTTTCGCCCCAACCTCTCAAGGAGCAATTTGCGCATACGCAGAAAGCGCGGCTCGGGTCGAGGAGGAACCCGATGCAGTTCGTATCGTATCAAGTCCAGAAGTTCATCCTCTGCAACTCCCAGCGTGTCCGACCATGCCCTCAATTGAGACCGGTTCTTGGGCCGTGCAAGATCGGGCGGGTTCTTCCGGCCCGTGAGTAATTGTGATATGTATGCCGGAGAGACGCCGAGTTCTTCGGCCAAAGCCTTCTGGCTCTTTCCCAGACGGTCTATCCGCTCCTTGGCATAGCGTGCAAACGTTTTCATGATCCGTTCCGACCGGCGAGCGCTGCGCTCCGTGCGTGAATCAAACCCACCAGATGATCGTCCATCGGTTCGCGACTTTATCAAGTCGGTTAATCTGAATTATAGGACCGCCAAAATTACCAGTCAAGGCAACAAAAGAAATCCCGTCGGGTGGAAACCCAACGGGACACCAAAACATCAAGGGGCTCGATGTACGCTCTATCCATCGGCGTTTCGCGGCGAACGCCGGACCGTTTCGGAGCGGGCCGCAGAGACGACGGTACCGGCCCGGCTACGTACGGCTCGCCGTAAGGACGCTAAAAACGAAGGGAGAAATCCAGGTACGGTCCTTCCACCGCCACGTCCGCAAACAACCGGCCTCTGTTGCCTTCGATCTTCCACTGCTTGTACCCCAGTTTTATTCCTGCATCGACGTTCCTACTCACGGGGGGTGCAATGCCGGCCGCCATGTCCCACGTTGAAAGACCAAGGCCGTACAGGCTCATCCACGAAAATCGACCCTCCACATACGGCTTGAACCAGGAGAAATATCCCGTGTTGGAGGGATCGTATCTCACATGTCCGCCAATTGCGGGCTGAATCATGGTCTGCGAGAAATCGACCGCTTCAGCTGCGTCTCTTGCCACTCGCTGCTTCCACTTGATGAGGTGAAGATCTCCGTTCGGCCCGAACACAACGTCCCGGCCCAGTGACACGTCATAGTCCGCTCCCAGTACGAACTGGCTAATGCCCAGTTCCGCGTGGATCGGATCGTTCGCGTGAAGGAGAACTCCCCCAAAGTTTCCATCGGTGGGAATGTGCCCGGGTCCGCCCCAATGCCACGGCAGGTACTGAAGGTTCAACGATACCCTGTCCCACAATCGGAGCGTAGAATAAAACTCCCACAACGTGTTCTGACTCGGGATACGCAAGTGACCGCTCAGAGCCAGGAACGTGCCCTCTCCGCCCCTGCTCACCACCTTGGTGGAGCCTATGAGGTTGCTGAAGAACGGACGCATGCCTCCGGTAAACGTGAATCCCCTCCTCGGGCAGAGAATCTCGGCGTTGGACGCGCCGGCGGCCGTTTCCCAGTCTCTCAAACGATCTTGCGAGGTCACCCTGACCCCACCCATCCCGTAGGACGGTGAATCAGCTTCCGACACTCTCACTTTTATGGGATAGCGGTACCTCGCATCCCCGGCCCAGGCCGGACCTGTCGTCATCAATAGAACGACAAGGAGTATTACAGCACATGGAATTCCCATCGTGCCCCTTGCTGCCATAAGCGCTACCTCCAGACGGTGATGAACCGGAGTGCCGAACCCGCCAGTAACACAGGTTGTCTGATTCACTCTCAATGGGCTTGAACTTTCTCCAGATCGCACCGGATTTTCCCCGACGGGTGGAAGACCTTGAACTCGGGTCTTCACATGATGCTCCTGATGCGTATCCCAAACCCGAGGAAAAGTCAAGCGATTTGTTATTTTGAAACGGTATTTATTTTCGATGGTTATCCATAAAATCTCAAGTATAGCTTTACTTTCTGCGAGACCCCAACAATAAATTTACCATTATTTCCATATGTTCCACAAATCCTCCCGACCGCCACACACATGCTCCGCACCGTCCAACCACGCGTTTCCGGGACGGACCACGGGCTGAGGCCCCCTCCCGTCTTGGCCTCCGGCCTGCTCATTTGCCCACGCAAAAACGTTCAAAGATGCGATCCAGGATTCCGTCGTCCACGCGTTCGCCGGTAATCTCGGACAACGGGCCGATTGCTCGTCTCAGTTCCAAGGAGGCGATCTCCGGAGCAATGACCGCGTCGCGGGCAAAGTCTTCGAGGAGTTGTCCGATCGGGATCATCGCGGCTTCCATGAGCAGGAGGCATCGGCGGTTGAGTCCTCCCGAGGGCGGGTCCGGTGCCGGCGAGGTGATGGACTGAACGGTTTGTGCGAGTGTCCGACGCAACGCGTCCAGCCCGTCGCCCGTCATGGCGCTCACCCCCACTTGCGGAGCATCGGCGGATACGATGTCACGGAACATGCTCTCCGGAACCGCCCCAAGATCGATCTTGTTGAAGACCGTCATGACGCGTCTTCCTTTGCATCGCGTGAGGACAGCGGCATCTTCTCGGTCCGGCACGGAGGACCCGTCCAGGACGACGAGTACAAGGTCCGCGGCTGCGATCTGCGCCTCGGTGCGCCGAATACCTTCGATTTCGATGGGATCCGGGTTTTCCCTGATGCCGGCGGTGTCGCAGAGGTTGACGGTCGCGCCTCCCAGGATGAGGCGCTCGTGAACGGTATCGCGCGTGGTTCCGGCAAATGGGGTGACAATGGCTCTGTCGGCCCCAAGCAACGCGTTGAACAGCGTGGATTTCCCCACATTGGGCTTTCCCGCGACAACGGTCCTGATTCCTTCTCTGCGAACTCGGCCCAGGTCGCCGAGTTCCAGGAGTTCCCGCATGTGTTCGAACACGAGCCTGACGTCGGGTTCCGGATCCGGCGCTGCGTGTTCGTCATCTTCATCGAAATCGATATGGGCTTCCAATCGAGCGACAATGTCCTTGAGCGTGGCGGACACTTCCTCAATCCTCTCGGACAGTGACCTGTCCAATCGGGCCCTGGCCTCTTGGGCAGCCAAAGGGCCGGGAGCTTCTATCAGGTCGATGACCGCTTCGGCTTGCACGAGGTCAAGTTTCCCGGCAAGGAATGCTCTCCGGGTAAACTCTCCCCGCGTCGCGGGCCGCGCTCCCTGCCGGACCAGGATCTGCAGGACCGTGTCGAGGACTACCGGACTTCCGTGAAGACTGAGTTCAACGACGTCCTCACCGGTGTACGACCCCGGGCCTTCCATGACCAGGGCGATGCCGTCGTCAAGAACGGTACCGCTCTCCGGATCGACCACTTTCCCGTAGAGCCCTTTTCGGTTCCGCATCCCCCTCCGCATGCCGGCCGGTTGAAAGACGCGCTCCAGGATGGCCCGAGAATCGGGCCCGCTCATGCGAATCACTCCGATTCCCGAATATCCGGGCGGAGTGGACAGCGCCACGATGGTGTCCGGAGATTTATTTGCGTGGAGGGGCATGATGGGGGCCGGTGGTGAATAAGGCTATGTGTTGTCCAGCGACAATTGGTGATGTACTCGCGTAGGATGCGCCACTTCGAGTGACCGCGGGCGGACATCCCGCGTTCTGCGCGGGACCCCTACGGCAATATTCCCTCACAACGATCTTCCCCGCCTGCGCCGACGCAGCAGCGTGGGCCGGGCGTCGCTGCCCGTCACCTTCCGGTGTGGGCAATACGTCACCGTATTTGAGCCATAGTGTACTTACCGTCTTCGGCGTTTGCCGGCCATGCCGTGCCGCGGATACACGATGATTCGTCTGAGCGGTCCTTCACCGTAGCTCTTTGTATACACCTCACGCTCATCGGCGAGAATGAGATGGACGATGCGTCTCTCACCGGCAGGCATTGGGTTGAACGAAACCGGTTTCAGGGTTCTCTTGGCCTTTTCGCTCATCTTCAATGCCATTTCGCGGAGGTTCTCCGTCTTCCTCATGCGGTAATTCTCGGTATCGACGATGATCTCCGTCTTACTGCCTGAAGGCGTGGTCTTGTTGATGATCTTGTTGACGAGGAACTGTAGCGCGTCGAGTGTTTGGCCTTTCTTTCCGATGAGGAGACCCGATCCGTCACCCTTGATATCCAGGTACACCGCGTCGCCGGACATTGACGCACGAACTTCGGCTTCCACCGGCATCCGTCGGAGGATTTCCTCAAGCACCGTCTTGGCTTCTCCGAGAGCAGGCGGAGGGGGACCGACTTCGCGATTCTCCGGGACCTCACCCTCATCTACGGATGAGACGGCCGACTGCCTGGGAACTTCAGCTTCCTCCAACGATTCTTCCGGCGGCGATTCCTCAACGTCCGTGTCGACAGAGGACCTGGTGTCCTCCGCTTCCAACACTTCTTTGAGAATATTGCGCTTTCGCACCCTGACCCGTGCGTCTCTCTGTCCCACTATTCCGAGAAATCCTCGCGTACTCTCTTCGAGTACTTCCACATCGAGAAGCGCTTCCTCCGTACGGAGTTCTTCGCAAGCCTTGGCAACCGCCTCTTTGATGGTTTTTCCCGTAAATTCATAAGAAGACATTGCGCGTCCACCTCATCTGGCCATTCTGTTGGTCAGGAGCTGCTGTCCGATTCCCAGCACATTGCTGACCAACCAATACAGCACCAGACCGGACGGAAAACTGAGGAACAGGTAGGTGAAGACAACAGGCATGAGGAGCATCATTTTCTTCTGCATGGGATCTCCCGCGGACGGAGTCATCCACTGTTGGAGAACCATGGTGCCGCCCATCAGGATCGGTGTCACGTAGTATGGGTCGGGAGCGGAGAGATCGTTGATGCACAGATAGATCGACGGCATGCACACAAACGGCGCATGCCTCAGTTCGATCGCGTAGGAAAGTGCCTGGTAGAGTGCGATGAAGACGGGCAACTGTACAAACATCGGCCAACACCCGCTGAGCGGGCTGACCTTGTACTGTTTGAACAGATCCATCATGGCCTTGTTCATCGCCTGTTTGTCGTCTTTGTACTTGTCCTTCAGCTTTGCTATTTCCGGTTGGAGATCCTGCATCTTCTTCATCGACTTCATGCTCTTGTGCGTAAGCGGTATGAAAAGGATTTTGATGACGATGGTGAGCAGGATGATGTCCAGACCATAGTTGTTCGTTCCCGGAATCTTCAAGCCGGCGAGCGTGAACCCTGAGTTACAGAATCTGAGAAACTTCATCAGGTACTCGGCCATGATATCCAGGACGGCATAATTGCTGTAGAATAACGCCCTGGAAAGGTCGTTGCCCGCGGCGCTCAGAGCCTGCCGTTCCTTCGGGCCGAGATAGACCGACAAGTCCGCGGCCACTCTCGTGCCCGGAGGTACGTCCATGCCGCCGTAACGGACCTTTATTTCAGCCACCCCGTCCTGTGAAGGCTTGAAAAGGGTTACTTTTGACGCGGGAGTCTTGCCGAACACCAGGGCCTTCAGGAAATAGACGCTTCCCAGACCGGCCCACTGCACGCTGCCGGACGGCTCCTCATCTCCCCTGATCTTGTCGAAATAGTAATCCTTGAGTTCTCCGTTCAGGAGTATTTCCGCGCTGTCCCACGCAAAGCTTGTACCGGTGTTCCGGTCGAAGTACTTTTTCCACGGAAAGGTGATGAGATAATTCCGCGGTTCGTTGGACGTATTGGTAAGTGCGAAGGAAAAATCAATGGAATAGCTGTCTGCGGTGAAGGTGTACGACTTCTCAATGGTGATCCCGCCCTTAACGGGAGCCCGGAACATGATGGTCCTTTTCGCGCCTTTTTCACGCAGTTTTACCGATGTCTCAGACGAATCGTAGTGGTAACGCACTGCGGAATCGTTGAATCGCTCCTCCCGTTCGGTGAAGATGATGGAGGGACCCGACGTATCCGGAGCATCCGGAGGAAACAGGTTGACCAGCGTATTTCCGTTGAGCTTCTCTCTGTAATCCTTCAGTTCGAACGACACGATTCGTCCGCCGATCGAAGATATCACCGCTCGATACGTGAGGCCGTCAACGGTGATCCGCACGTCTTTGACCTCTGTTTCCGCCGACTCGGCGGATTTCACGGCTCGCGGGTCTTCGGCGACCGGCTGAGCGGGCCGCGGGTCGGTTTCGGGCGGTTTGAACTCCTCGGGTCGCGCGTCGCGCGGCGGCGCGGTTTCTTTCGGCCCCTCGGTCGTGCTCGGAACTTTCTGCGGAGGCGGCGAAAAAGCCTGAAAGAAGTATTGAAAGACCACTATGATGACAATGGACAGGACGATTGCAAATACGAGATTTCGATCCATTCGGTTTCTCCCCGCGGCAGGGGTATGTCGTATCGTTGTGATTCGTAGAAGGATGCTTCCGTCCGGCGACACGCCGGGTTCAGGGCACGGGGTCGAAGCCTCCCGGACCGAAGGGACGACATCTAAGCAAACGCCGGAGCGCAAGCCACGATCCCTTGAAGACGCCGTACCGCAGTACCGCGTCACGGGCGTATTCGGAACAGGTGGGATAGAATCGGCAAGAGGAAGTCAGGAGAGGCGATATCAAAATCTGATACAACCTGATGGCCCCTCCAAGGGTATATCTTCCTAAATTGAAAACTGTTTCTCGAAGAATCGGTCCAGCTCCCGTCGGAGCCGGTTTGTTGGCAACGTGCTTGCTCCCTGCAAGGCAATGAATACCATATCCGTTTCGGGAGGCATCTTGTCCCGATTCAGTCTGAAGTACTCCCTGAGCCTTCTCTTGATCCGATTTCTCGCACAAGCGTTCCCAGCTTTCTTGCCGACTGCCAATCCCAGTCGCTGCCTGCCCGCCGGGTTCCTCAACATCCGGACACTGAAATGAGACGTGCGATAGCGGGCCCCTTCCTTCATGATCGTCCGATATTCGGATGATCGCCGTACTCTGTCATCTTTGGTCAGCCTAAAACGTCTCTTTTCAGACCGACAGGCGCTTGCGTCCTTTAGCCCTTCTCCGCTTGAGGACGATTCTTCCACTTTTTGTCCTCATCCGGACGAGGAATCCGTGAGTTCGTTTACGAGAAATGTTGCTCGGTTGAAATGTTCTTTTCACTGTCGTTTATCCGATCCGTTTCTTGTACCGGTCACCGAAAACCCCATGCCGTCGAGTTATGTCGAGTGGCCGTCGGCCACGTTGGGTGCAATCCTCCGGACACGATTCTTGGCTCATCCGGTTAACCTCTAAAAGAATTATGTAACCAGATGTCCCCCGAGAAGTCAAGCACCTTTTGTTGCGCTCGGGATAGCGATCCGGTCCGCACCCGCTCGCCGGACCACTATCCATACCGCCCGTCGTTGAGAAATAAAACCGCGGCTTCCACCCGTACGACCGTCGTACAATTCGATCGTGAGTGCCGACCGGTATCCCGTCGAGGCCTTCCAGGACATGGTTTCACCCGTCTCAGCGTCATCCCCCTTTGACCGATTATCGAATCGCGGGCGGGACGGCAACTGGGCCTGCGGATCCGCTCCAGTCTCCCGGCCGATACTCAGTGCCTCAAATGGTACATGTAAATATCAGGTGATCTTCGATTTATCACATATTTTACATTAAAGAGTTGTTGCATCAGGTCAAATATAATGGTAAATCATGTCGGCATTGCCCCAAGGGAGGTTCCTGCTCATGGTTCTCCATGTCACGATCATTGCAATTCAATGTGCCGCGGTTGCCGCTTTTCTCATCCTCTGGTACTTCTGGGTCAAAGGGAAATTGGGTGCTTCCGCCTTCCTGGAGGACGAAGACCAGATTCTCTTTCCTTTTCGTTACTTCTCATGGGTATTAGCCGGCGTCATTGTGGCAACCTGTCTTGCCCAAGTACATTTCGTGCGCGTTTCGTCCGTAGTCCACGAACGGATGACCGGGCTCAACGATCTCTACTCGAGACAGGCAAACCAGGCCCAAACCCTCGCCGAACTCAAAGAGATGATCGGCAAGGTGAGGGAGGACATGCATTCCAATTTCAAGGGCCTGCGGATTCAGATCGCGGAATCCGCTTCCGTACCGACTATTGCAGAGCCCGCGACCCCGAAGGAGGCCGTTCAGAGACCCACTCTGACCAAACCGAGCCTTCTGAGCCTCTCCGACGCGCGCGGCGAGGCTGGCGGCAATGAATTTGCGCGTGAAGCCAAGGCAGCTTCCTCGCCGGACCCGGTCAGATCTCCCGGCTTTTCTCGACCCGGCCCCGCTCAAGACGAGCAACCGGATCATTTCATGCAACTGAGCCGTGAAGGAAGGATACTGACCGACCATCTGCGAGTGCGGACCAAGCCCCTGACAAGCGCCTCGGTCGTGGACAAACTCATGACCGGTCAGCAAGTGAAGGTGACGGGGAAACGGTTGAAGGGGAGCAGAATCTGGTACCGGGTCGTAACTCCCGCAGGCCGTGCCGGATGGGTGGACTTCAAGTATGTGAGGTTGGAAGGCGACGTCTGAGGTTTACTCAAGCTTGTTTCGTTGTCCGATTATGGTCCCCGGTTGGGCGTGATCCGTAGACCTCGATCGTGTTCTTGCCCGCTTTTTTTGCCGCGTACAGAGCTGCATCGGCACAATGGACCAGCTCGGCCGCTGTCGCGGCATGTTCGGGGTAGGCGGCAACGCCTATGGAAACGGTGAGGGAGCCGGTCGGCTGCGCGTGGGCACCGGAGAATTGGGTCTTCCTTATTTCCTTGAGTATCCGATAGGCCAATTCCAGCGCGTTGGACTTGTTCACATGAGGGAATATGATTGCAAACTCCTCGCCGCCGTACCTGGTCACGACATCGTACCCGCGACACACTGATTTGAGCAGTCGCCCGACCTGCGCAAGGGCCTCGTCGCCCATGACGTGGCCGTTCAAGTCGTTGTAGATCTTGAAATCGTCGATATCGACCATGAGGAGCACAAACGAGGTGCCATGCAACTGAGCGTGGAGGATGTTCGTCTTGAGGGCCTCATCGAGATAGCGACGATTGTGGACCCCGGTAAGGGCGTCGAGGTAAGAGAGTTCCCTGTAGAACTCCCGTTCTTTGGCCCTTCTTATCAGTTCCCGATGTTCCAATGACTTACGTACGGCCACCTGGATCTGATCCGGAGTAAAGGGCTTGATGAGGTACTCGAGGGCGCCGGCTTTCATGCACTGCACAGCGTTCTCAATGGAACCATACCCGGTCATGACGATCACGTCGGTGTCCGCGGGTCCGCCCCGGAGTTTCTCTATGAGAGACAACCCGTCAAGGCCGGGCAGCCGCATGTCCGTCACGATCAAGTCGAAATGCCTCTTCTCGTTCTTTTCCAGTGCTTCAACACCGTTACCGCACGCGTCGACTTCGTACCCCATGGCCTCGATCGCCAACACCACCACCTCACGCACCATGGGATCGTCGTCCACCACGAGAACGCGGGCCTGTGCCTTCGATTGTTCCGGCGGCAAGACCGACAGCATCACTCACGTCCCTCCCCTAACTCAAGCTCTGCAATTCAAGAGGATCGTCGTACAATGACTCCGTTTCCTTTATACTCTGATTACGCGTCGGGGGACAATATTTTTTTAGCCGGGATTTCAACTTTGTCGAACATTCATATTCTTCCCGGCCGGTTGACAGGCCTTGTGGGCTATGTTAGACAGACTGCGTTCGAGTCGCGATGCGGCCCGCTCGGACGCTCATGCGTGCAACGACTCAACGAAGCATGAGAGTTCTTGCGTCTTGCAGGACCCACCCCAGCCTGGTCTCACCCGGCACGCCTGAATCTTTCTTTGTGAGTGCCGGCATGGATGGTGACCGGGAGAGCCTATCGCCGAGTCAACGAGGTGCGATCGTTTTTTTCGTCAAACCGAACCTTGTGGGCGGTCTTGTGTCTTTTAATATCAGACGGATGAAAATTCCGACCGAGATGAGACAACGGGGTTCCCTTCGAACGTCGGGTCTCAATGGATCGGTCTTTTTTTCTTGTACCGGAGGGCCGTGAAGCAGCAAAAGGGCGGCTGTCCGCCGTACGGAAGCATGACGGACATGTACGGAAGATTCCGTGAAACTCCCCGTCTAAGTTTTTCAGCTCGAGAGGAACCAACATGCTGGGGGCAATAGCGAGAAAGCTGTTCGGAAGCAAGAATGAACGTGAACTCAAGAAGCTTGAACCTCTTGTTCGAGAGACGAATGAACTCGAATCCAAGATGAAGGCCCTCTCCGATGAGGAGATGAGGGCAAAGACCGATGAGTTCAAGCGTCGGTTGGAGGCGGGAGAAACACCGGACGACCTCCTCCCCGAGGCTTTTGCCCTTGTGAGAGAGGCCTCGATGCGAACCCTGGGGATGAGACATTTTGACGCGCAGCTCGTCGGCGGAATCGTTCTCCATCAGGGCAAAATAGCTGAAATGAAGACCGGGGAAGGCAAGACCCTGGCCGCGACCTTGCCCGTGTACCTGAACGCGTTGACGGGCAGAGGCGTTCACGTGGTCACCGTAAACGACTATCTCGCCCAAAGAGACGCCGAATGGATGGGCAGCATCTATAGGTTCCTCGGCTTGTCCGTGGGGGTCATCATCAACGATCTCGACGACGAGCAACGGAGGCAGGCGTATAACTGCGACGTGGTGTACGGAACCAATAACGAGTTCGGATTCGATTACCTCAGAGACAACATGAAGTTTTCGCTGGAGGACTATGTTCAGCGGGACCTCCATTACGCAATCGTCGACGAGGTGGACAGCATTCTCATCGACGAGGCAAGGACGCCTCTCATCATCTCAGGTCCTACTCACGAGAACACCGATCGGTACTACAAGATCAACCGGGTCATTCCGGGCCTTAACAAGGACGTTCATCATACCATAGACGAGAAGGCCCGCAGCGTGGTCCTCACCGAAGAAGGCGTGGCCCGTGTGGAAAAAAGCTTGAATGTTGAGAACCTGTACGATCCCGGGCAGATGGAAACGCTCCATCACGTGAACCAGGCCTTGAAATCCCACACCCTGTTCAAGAAGGATGTGGATTATATCGTCAAGGACGGCCAGGTCATCATCGTGGATGAATTCACGGGGAGGCTCATGCCGGGCCGTCGATACTCCGACGGACTTCACCAGGCACTCGAGGCCAAGGAAGGCGTCCATATCGAAAATGAGAATCAGACGCTCGCCACCATTACCTTCCAGAATTACTTCCGAATGTACGACAAATTGGCCGGCATGACCGGTACCGCGGACACCGAGGCTCCGGAATTCAAGAAGATCTACAAGTTGGACGTGGTAGTCATCCCGACGAATTTACCGATGGTTCGAGACGACAACTCCGACCTGATCTACAAGACGGAACAAGAGAAGTTCGACGCGGCGGTGGAGGAGATTCAGGACTGCCACAAGCGCGGACAGCCCGTGCTGGTGGGCACGATCTCAATCGAGAAGTCGGAGTACCTTTCCAGAAGACTGAAAAAGCTCGGAATCCCCCACAACGTTCTCAATGCCAAGAATCATGCAGGTGAGGCTGAAATTGTAGCACAAGCCGGCCGTTTCGGCGCGGTAACGATCTCGACGAATATGGCGGGCCGTGGAACGGACATTGTTCTGGGAGGCAACCCTACCTTTCTTGCGCGATCCAGGTCGAAAAAAGGCGAGGGTACGGAAGAATTCAATGAGTTGCTGCAAGAATTCAAAGGCCTGTGTGATGAAGAGAAGCGAAATGTCATTGAGGCCGGAGGACTCCACATACTCGGAACCGAACGGCACGAATCTCGGCGCATCGACAACCAGCTGAGAGGCCGATCGGGCCGTCAGGGAGACCCGGGCTCCAGCCGTTTCTATCTGAGCCTCGAAGACGACCTCATGCGCATATTCGGCGGCGAGCGGGTCAGGATGATCATGGAGCGAGTGGGCATGGAGGAAGGAGAGCCCATTGAGCACAAGTATACCACCCGAGCCATAGAAAACGCTCAGAAGAAGGTTGAAGGTCACAATTTCGAAATCCGCAAACATCTGCTGGAATACGACGACGTAATGAACAGACAGCGCGAGGTCGTCTATTCGCAGCGCCGTTTCATCCTCGGCGGCGACGATCTTAAGGGTACAATTCTCGAGATGATGGAGGATGTGGTTGAGGACCTCGTCGATCGTTTCACCGACGAACGATCCTTGTACGAGGACTGGGACATCGAGAATCTGTCGGAAGCGCTCTGGGGACAGTTCGGAATCCGGTTCGACCTTGATTCCTTGCCGTCTACGGAGCAGACTCGAGGGGGCATCGCCGACCATATCATCGATGAGGTCAGGAAGGCGTATGAACGCAAAGAACAGGAAGTGACCTCGGAAGTGATGCGGGAGCTCGAAAAGTTTGTCATGCTCACGGCAGTGGACAACCAATGGAAAGACCACCTGCTCAGTATGGATCATCTCAAGGAAGGCATCGGCCTGCGGGGGTATGGTCAGAGAGACCCGTTAAAGGAATACCAAAAGGAAGGATACGATCTCTTTCTTGACATGAGCGCCCGAATCAAGGAAGAGACTGTAAGGACGATGCTTCTGGTCAAGATTGCTCGGGAAGAGGAACTCGACGAGTTGGCCGGCCGGCGCGAACAAGAAATGGTTCTGTCCCACGGGAGTTCCGGTGGAGACGACGGCAAGCCCAAGACCGTTCGCCGGCAGACGGAGAAGATAGGACGGAACGCTCCCTGCCCATGCGGATCCGGGAAGAAATATAAGAAGTGTTGCGGAAAAGCCGCGTGAGCGTCCCCGGCCGGTTCCCGGCAGGGGGGATTGAGAATGCTTATTCGGAGGGAAGAACTATTATATCGTATCAGCGTGACCGATTTGTTCCCACTGAGGAGCTCTCGCTCCCTTACTGGGATGACGTCAGCGGCACACTCCGGGGTTACCGAGTCTTTACCGCGTGCAGAACCGTGAGAGAAAAAATCTTCCGTCTGGAAGACCACCTCCGGAGGCTCTATGATTCGGCCGCCGGCATACACATGGTCCCGCCCATGGGACAAGACGCCCTGAGAGACATCCTCATGGAGGCCGTCCGGCTCAACAGGGAGCGGGACCCCCACGCGGATCTTCTCCTCAATGTGATTTTCAGCGGCGGCCTCCAAGGCTGTACAATGAAGCAGTCCGGTGCGGGGGCCCATCTCTATATTGCCGCCCAACCGTTGATCACGCCGGATGCCGAGTGTTACGAAAAGGGGGTTGCCTTGGCCACGTTTGCCTACCAGAGGATGTACCCGGCCGTGAAGCTCCTGAACTACGTCGGCGCCATCATTGCCCACCAACTGGTCGTGCCCCGACATGATGCATACGACGTGGTTTTCGTGTGTCCCGAGGATGGGAACACTATCCTGGAGGGCTCGACATTCACGGTCTTTTTCGTGGATTCGGACGGTGTTATTCTGACCCCCCCGTTGGATGGGAAAATTCTCGACAGCATCACCCGCCGCGTGGTGATCGAGATCTTGGGAGGCAAGCCGGAATTTCGCCTCAGAGAAACCCCCGTTCGCATGGGGGAAGTCGCGTCCTTTCGTGAGGCGTTCATTGCATCCACCACACGCAATGTGCTTTCCGTGACTCGTTTGAACGATCTGATCATCGGAAACGGAACTCCCGGGCCGGTCACTCGCTCGGTACACGACGTCTTCGAGGCGTACTTGCGTTCATACTGAGCCCCCTGCGTGAGCGTCATTTGTTCCGGATAATGAACGAGAAGCGTATCGGCGCTCTGCCGATGACACGATTTTTGTCATTTACAATCAAGTAATTGTGCCTTTCTTGTCTCTTCGAGAGGGAATCCGAGATTTCCCTTGACAGAAGCCCGCATCCCCTAATATTTTATGGCAACGTATGTGCAAAGGAGGTGTTCTGGTGAGCATTCCCGAAAAAATTCAAACATGGCAGATGGTGAAAGGTCCCACCTACGACAAGGAAGCCAGGAAAATAACCGCTCCCGGTGAGCTCAAAAAGACGGAGATCCCCGTCCCCGAATTGGGCCAAGGGGAGGTACTGGTCAAAGTAGCAGGCTGCGGCGTGTGCCACACGGACCTCGGGTACTTTTACGACGGAGTCCCCACGATTACCAAGCCCCCGTTGACTCTGGGTCACGAGATTTCGGGGACGGTGGTTGCCGCCGGTCCCGGAGCCGAGTCTTGGGTGGACAAGAACGTGATCGTGCCGGCGGTCATGCCGTGCAATTCGTGCGATATCTGTGCCAAAGGACGCAACAACAGATGTCTGGCACAGAAGATGCCGGGAAACTCTCTCGGCATTTACGGCGGGTTTGCCGACTACATTCCCGTTCCTGCGGAGGACCTGTGCGTCATCGAGGATCTCAAGGGACGTCCCCTGGAGAATTATGCCGTCATAGCCGATGCCGCGACCACTCCTTATCAGGCAGCGATTCGGGCGGATGTTCAGGCCGGCGATCCGGTGCTCATAACCGGAGTGACCGGCGGCGTGGGAGTCTACATGGCACAGGTTGCCAAGACCTTCGGTGCGAAACCGATAGTCGGGATGGCCCGTAATGAAGAGAAGCTCCAGCGGGCTCTGTCCATGGGCGTAGACTATGTGATCAATTCACGGGACAAGGATTTCAAAGCGATTCAGGGCGAATTCAGAGACATCGCGAAACAAGCGGGCGTACAGCACAATGTGGGTTGGAAGATCTTCGAGTGTACGGGCGTCGGACCGGTTCAGGACACCGCATTGGGATTGCTGGGGTATATCGGCAAACTCATGGTGGTGGGTTTCGGAATGGCGAAAAACACGTACATGATCTCTCGGCTCATGGCGTTCGATGCCGAACTGATCGGAACTTGGGGCTGCCTGCCGAAGTATTATCCCAAGGTTCTGGAACTGGTTCAATCCGGCCAAATCGAGATCGATTCACTGTTGCAGACGCGGCCCATGTCCGGAATAGCGGAAGCGTTCGAAGAAGCCCACGGGGGAGACATTACGAGAAGAATCGTCCTCACCCCCGACTTCTAAGTACGCGTTCTCTCAAGTACGGCAACGTTTTCTTGACGCTTCGGGACTGTCGGGAGCCGCTCCCTCGCAAGGACAATATTGACGGTGTCTTTGCGACAAGAGTGCGCCAAAGCGCTCGGTGCCCCACAGTCCGGAAAGAACGACAACACCCCCGGACAATCCGTGCCCGGGGGTGTAACGTTTTTACCGGT
Organism: Desulfomonilaceae bacterium; assembly: GCA_031082285.1. GTDB lineage: Bacteria > Desulfobacterota > Desulfomonilia > Desulfomonilales > Desulfomonilaceae > JAVHLK01. The sequence goes on along the minus strand of JAVHLK010000029.1, from coordinate 25,634 downwards.
TCGGCCGCGTACTATTCTTCCGGGGTTGCCGGTTTCCGCGCCAGAGCGATCCGGTAGATATCATACACATCGAGCAGTTCCACATCACAGAACCCTGCCCAATGAAGGTTCTCCTCAATTTCGCTGCGGGTCTCGTACACGTCACACACCTCGCCCCTGGACGCGAACAGTCCCACCGCGCCGCCCGGCTTCAGGAAATTGTACATGCATGAGTAGATGGCCGGTCTCAAGGATGGCTTGACATGAGGTATCATGAACGAGCTGATGACCGTGTCGTATTTGCCGTCAGGCCTGTAATCTTCTACGGACGTGGCTATGAACCTGGTATTCCCCAGGCATTTCTTCTCGACTTTCTCTTGAGCCAGTTCGATCATGTCCGGCGACAGGTCGATGCCGACGACTTCACGGGCCTTAGTCGCCGCCACCACAGTTGCCGACCCGGTACCGCAACCGACATCCAGAACGCGGTCGTCGGCGTCGACTGCCAGGTCCACCAGTTGCCTGAGACCCTTCTTGTAACCGGGATCCATGGCCCACTGCAGGTCATAGCTCTTGCGGCGATACTTGTAATAGAGCTGAATGGCCCGCTCCGACGGCATCAGTTTCACCACGCTTGTGCCCTGAATGTACGCGGTCCTCAAGGCCCGTACGATCGGGCGCAGCATCTTGCGCAACGGAGCGTTGTCCTCACTCACCATCGTTTGATTCATTCCATAACCCCCTATGGGAAGTTCCTTCAGGAACTGAGACTCCCAACGATATTATAGACCCGGATGATTGGCAAGAAAAAAACCGCACATCCCGGGCAAGGCCCCAAACAGAGCACTGATACGACCGAGGCATGTGGACGGCAGGCCTCCTTCTGCAGGTGGAACCGACCGCCCACAGGGTCCGCTATCACTTTGCCGACTCCTGCGTTAACCTTCCGGAGTGCACCGTGTTCCGGGCCTCTTCCACGCCTGAGGCAACGATCAGTCTTACCGCTTGCGCTCCCGCCGTTATCAAGGCTCTTGCCGTTGGCTGCTCGTCCGGACTGAACACGGTCAACACGAACTCCTCTGCAGGCACCCCTTCCGGGGGGCGCCCTATCCCCAGTCTCACCCGAATGAAGTCGCGGAATCTCAGCGAATCCGCGATCGAACGGATCCCTTTGTGACCGCCGTCACCTCCTCCCACCTTGATGCGAATCCTGCCGAGCGCGATGTCCAGATCGTCGTGAACCACGACGAGACGTGAAGGGTCTGCATTCTCGCGTTGCAGGAGCGGAGCGACCGCCTTTCCGCTCAAGTTCATATAGGTTTGAGGTTTTGCCAGGATCACTCTTTGGCTCTCGATTTCAATCCCACAGATTATGGTCTTCTCTCGGTTCCGGCTCCAGGATCCGTTTTCTTGGGCCGCAAGCTCGTCGACCACGTGAAAGCCGGCATTGTGGCGATGCAGGGAATAAGCTCTTCCAGGATTTCCCAGTCCCACGATCACGATCTGTTTTCCCGTAGATCTTCCCTGCACCTTCCCATTTCTCCATTTTTCTGTTACAGCATCGTCTAATCGCGCATGCTGAGAGCACTGTCAAGCCGGCACGCGGGACGGAGGCTCCGAAGGAACCCGATACCGGCACCACGGCTGCGAAGGAAACAGTGATCAAGGATCAGTTCGACAGATCGGTGGCCGAAGCACTCGACCAAATCCCCGAGATTTTCCGCCGAAAGATGGAAAACGTGGAGGTAATCGTCGAAGACTTCCCGGACCAAGAGACGCTTCATTCCCTGGATCTCGACTCGAAGTGGGACTTGCTCGGCCTCTACGTGGGCGTTCCCGTGACTCATCAGAGCTTCTTTTCCGTGAATGTGTTGCCCGACCGAATCTATCTTTACCGGCGCCCCATCGTTCGCTCCGCGGGCCGTCCCGAAAAGATTCCCACGGTCATCAGGGACGTCGTCATTCACGAGTTGGGTCACCATCTGGGGTTCGACGACGAAGAGCTCTACGCCATGACTGGTGAGGAAACGTGAAACGGGCGATCACCGAGCGACAGGCGAGAAGAAAAAGGCGCAGGGAACTCCTCGTAGCGCTCTTCGCCGCCGTCGTGGTGGGAATCATCTTCTTGGTGGAATCTCGGATTGCACGGTCCGCGGAGGAAATTCCTTTTGCCGGCCACCTGTTGCTCTTTGCTCTCCTCAGTATCGTCACGCTGTTGCTGATCCTGATCATTTTCTTTCTGTTCCGCAACATTTTCAAACTCGTCTTCGAGCGCAGACAAGGAGTCTTGGGCGCAAATCTCAAGACTCGATTGACCCTCGCTTTCGTCGCTCTGACGTTGGTCCCCACCGTTGTCTTGTTCATTGCCAGTGCGGGAGTGCTTCACACCACCATCGAGAGCTGGTTCAAGGAACAGGTCGAGGAATCATTGCAGTCTTCGTTGGTCGTGGCCCAGGCCTACTACCAGAATGCCTCCGACAATGCACTCAACAGTAGTGAGGGACTGGCTTCACTTATTGAGAAACGCGCGTTGCTCGATCCGAACAAGCGATCCATGTTGTGGGAAGTCTTGAAGACCTGGAGGGAAAGAGACGGGCTGAGTTCGGTGCAGATCTACTTTCGCGACGGTTCGCCGCCTGTGCTCATGAGAGACGAGCAGCTCGGAGACGTGGCCGTCCCTCCGCCTCGGCCGAGTTTTCTCAAGATTTCGTTCAAGGGGGAGACGACGTCAAAGATCATCCCGCTGGACGGCGGGAGCGATCTCATCCGCGGAATTTCACCGGTCAAGTCGACCTCCGACGGCGGCGTTGAAGCCGCGGTGGTGGCCGATTACTACATACCGACCTCGCTTGCCGCCCGCTTGTTCTCCATATCCAATGCGTTCGGCGATTACCAGGAAGCGAGACGCATGAAGGGACCGGTGAAAACGATCTACATATTGATCCTCCTGATGGTGGCCCTGCTGGTGATATTCATAGGATTCTGGATCGGGGTGTCCATTGCGGGCGACATCACCGACCCGCTGCTCAAGCTTTCCGAAGCAACCGAGCGCATAGCCGGGGGCGACCTGGAGGTCTACGTCGAACCTGTCGCCGACGACGAACTGGGCGTCCTGGTCAAGTCTTTTAACGAGATGGCCGCGGATTTGCGCACCGGGAGAAACGAGCTGGTCCGAGTCAACACGGATTTGGAGAATCGTCGCAAGTACATGGAAACGGTCCTGAGAAACGTGGCGGCCGGCGTCCTGTCCATTGATGAGAACCGGTCCATAACGACCATGAACAAGTCGGCGCGGAGCCTGTTGCGGATTTCAGAGGAAGACATCATTGGAAAGCCCCTATCCGAAGTGCTCCCGGAAGTTTCCTATGCCGCGTTGGACGATGTGCTCGGAGACCTGAACGCGCTCAATGCCGAGGCCGTTGAACGGCAGATCTCACTTTCTTTTCCTGAAAAGGTCGTCGCGCTCATCTGCTTCGCCAACAACCTCCGTGACGAAGAAGGGCACAATATGGGCGTCGTGCTGGTCTTTGAAGACATGACTCAAATGGTCAAGACCCAGCGAATGGCCGCATGGAGGGAAGTGGCCCGCAGGATCGCGCACGAGATCAAGAATCCGCTCACTCCCATTCAGCTCAGTGCTCAGCGGGTAAGGCGGCAGTACCTGGGGAAACCGGGCGTCGACTCCGAGATCTTAGACCAGTGCACGAGAACCATCATCGACCAGGTCGAACAGCTCAAGACCATGGTCAACGAGTTCTCCCAGTTCGCCAGGATGCCTTCGGCAAACCCGGTTCCCAACGACCTCAACGCCTTGGTGCGGGAAGTCGTTGAACTGTACCTGCAGGGCAATAACGGAACAAGATTTTCGTTCGAACCCGCGACGAGGGTCCCCATCTTCGATCTGGACAAGGAGCAGATGAAACGCGTGCTCGTCAACCTCATAGACAATGCGGCAGCAGCGGCAGGCGACACCGGAACGGTGGAAGTCCGAACCGCATACGATCCGATCCTGTCCATTGCTTCAGTGGAGGTCGCGGATAACGGACCCGGCATCGATCCCCAAGATCGAGAACGACTTTTCGAGCCGTACTTCTCAAAGAAGCTCGGGGGGACCGGTCTGGGCCTCACCATCGTAAGCACCATCGTCTCGGACCATAACGGGTTCATCCGCGTCAAGGACAACCCCCTCGGAGGCGCGAGATTCATCATAGAGCTTCCCGTGAAGCGCGGGTAATCAGGACGACGGGATGGTTCTTGCCGCCCGAACTGCAAGCAACCGGAAGTGCGTGACCGCAGTCTTACGTGGGGTTCATCATGAAATGCCGGCGCGTCATCTCTCAGGACCTTGAAGCCTCTGGTACACCCATAACGAGTAAAATGGTTCATGACTCACGAACTGCTTTACGAACGAATAGTGCTTCTTGAACGAATCCGACGCAAATATCTCCTCGGACATCTTCCCACACGCCGTGTCGTTGCCTTCAAACCGCGTATCGCTCTTGCTGTTCAGCACGATATAATCCGGACTTCTCTCGAGGACTCGTTGGGCTGAAAACCCTTTATGTGCAATCTCTCTGTCGTTCAACCCGTAAAGGTCGATGATCTCGCCTTCGAAGTGAAACGCAATGGCACCCGCGTCCGCAAGGGCAACTCTCTTGATGCCGGCTTGTTCCCGCCGCGCATCCAGCCACTTACCCAAGGGAATGTGCACTTGTCCGAGGACTTGAGCGCTTGCCGCGGCTCTGCGTCGCAATGAGTCCACATAGTCTCCGGGATGTTTGATGAGCGTTCCGCACAAGAAGACGACAATCCCGACGAGCAGCATTCCTTGCGCTCTCTTGGCGTGCCCGTTCCTGAAGAGGCGATCCAGCTCCCATGCGGCAAGCACGTATATCAGTGGGAATGCGGTTACCAGGAGCCTGTAGTCATGTCCCATCATGGGGTTGGAGATCGAGATTGCCATGAGATAGGCACCCAACGCTGCCCACATATGGGCCTTCTTCACGTTCCAACCGATTCTTAAGCCAAGCAATGCGAGCAGCAAGAACGGTGCAACATAAAGCAGCCAACTGCCGACGTACGCCAAACCCGCATATCCTGCCGGCTTCTTAACGTGGACGGGCAAGGGCAGGAGGGCTTCGTAATAGTAGATTTTCCAGACAAGATACGCGAACAAGCACGACAGGAAGATTGCGTTCCAGACCAGAAACCTCTTTCGTTGGTCGCGTCCGGCATCGGGGGCCAGGATCAATTTGACGCATCTGACCGCGACCGTCGCGCCGTAGAACACCAAACCTTCGGTACGAGTCAGAAAAACAAGAAAAAGAACCAGCGGAGTGTCATAACGCAATCCATTGTCTTCTTCATTAATTACCAGATAAAGCGCGAGCAGTACCAGAAACGTGTACAACGCGTTCTCCATTCCCGAAGCGCTCCACACGACAAATGGAAGAGTCAGGGACAGAAAGAGGAGAGGAAATGCAACCGCGTTGCGTGAAAGACCGAGCCTGCGTGCCAGCGCACACGGCATCAAAAGCGTCAAAGCGCCGAACACGGCGCTCATAAGCTGGATCGGACGAAACGCGGAACTATCCGTGACGAAAAAGAGTAGAGATGACGCGACAACCCAAAGCGGCGACGTGTACCCTTCCGTTCTCGGAACTTCCCCCACGTTCCATGTCAATTGGCCGCTGAAGGCAAGATTCTTTGCGTATCTGGCCGAAATGTAGGCATCGTCGATGGTGAATCCGTCGGCCGCCAAAACGGAAGCGATGTAGATAAGTATGCCGGCGACCGGCAGGACACATACGGGCCAACAGGATCTCATCCGGGGGAGTGGGGGTTCAGCCGGCACAAAGCTTCTCTTTCTTGAGAATCGCCATCTGCAGACCGCCAAGACGGACTTGTACCGAGCTGCGGCCATGCCGCTTCACGACCTGAACGCGGAATTGCGGCTGCAGCAGATCCGCCAGCCATTCGCCTTCCTCGTTCATGGTGAAATCTATGGTGATGAAGTCGTTTCGAGCGTGAAAGTCCAGATTGAGCGCTACGACGATCTCATCGTCGTCCAGAACGCGTGAATATGCCAGAGTACAATGTCTGTCCCCGGGATGAGCAAAGTCTATTCCGTTCGTGCTCGTTTCCCGAAAATACTGCCGTCCGTACCTAAGCGCGGGCTCTTGCATCCTTATGGCCGCCAGTCGCGCGATACTCTTGTAGACAAGATTCTCGGTGTCGAAGAAGCCCGTGCGGCACCGGCCGAACGCCCCCCATACGCCCCCGAACATGCATTCACGGACGTAGTGCAGATCGGGGCCGCCTCCGTCAAAGCCCTGTTCGGTACCATAATAGATGGAGGGAACCCCGAGGCTCGTCAACTGATACCCCAGAGCCAGCACCAACTGCTCCCGGTAAGGATTCTGATGCATGAAGCGCCGGTTCCGGTCGTGGTTGTCCAGGAAAGTCACGGAATTCACGCCCGGATCCCGACTGTTGGCATATAATGGATTAGTGCTGTCGTAAACCCAACGGAGCTCCTCCGGACTGGAGAACCCTTTCACCACGCGCTCCAGGATATAGCTCAGCGGAAAATCCAGCGCCGCGTCAAAGCCGTGATGGCGACGGCCGTTCACTGCGCAGAATGCGCAGCCTTTGAGATATTGCTGAATCGTCTGATATCCTGATGCGATCTCACCAAAAATCAGGAAATTGTGTTTACCCAGCGCCTTGGCGTATTCACGAATTGCGGAACAGAACCGAGCCGCGGAAAGCGGATCCATGTGTTTGGCCGCGTCCAGACGAAATCCGTCGATGTCTGCGGTACGTATCCAGAACTTGTAAATTCGTATAAGAATGTCGAGAACTTCCCGCTGACGAATGTCGAGCTTCTTCAGGGTGTCGAAATCACCCTCGACGGCTTCCGGGCCTTCCATTTTCCAGTCGCGTATCTTCCCGCGCCTCATGTAGAATTGCTTCAACTGAAGCTCTTGCGGCCATACCGCATCGTTGCAAGAGCCGTTGTTGCCCGAGGAAAGCGTCCGCCAGAACCCAAAGGGATACGGTTCCATGAGTTCCGTCGAATACTCGCAGAAATGGTCGCCTTCATATGCCCAGTTATCTCCCGTGAACGCGACGACGATATCAAGAATCACGTACATGCCCCGGTCGTGCGCCTTGGAAACAAGCTCACGAAGCTCCTCCACGGTACCGAATCGAGGATCGACTTCCAAAAAGCTGTGGATGCCGTACCCGTGGTAGGTGTCGTCGCGTTCGGGACGATTCTTGAAGACGGGGCTAAGCCATATCCCCTTGGCGCCCAGACCGGCAATGTAATCCAACCGACTCATGACTCCCCTGAGATTACCGCCCTGGAAAGCTTGGCGATTCTCGGGGGATCTTACCGCGTCTCGAACACCGGCGTCCCCGAAACAAAGTCGGCACGAGCCGTCATCAAACCGGTCCACCAAAAGGCTGTACAGCACGATGTCGCGCCAGTCTAAAGGAGATGGGAAATACTCCCCGGCCGGTGAAAAGTTCAGATCTTTTATGGACTTCATATGGCGTCGATGTTCTTACAAGCGCCGCCGGCACAAACTACGGGTTTCAATGGTCTCCGGTATGTGGGCGGAACTCGAACGGTGGAATCGCAGGAGGCTCGAATCCTCCGAGTAACCTCGAAATTTACGCAGGTAGCGGCTGTTTGTCAATTTTTTTGTGATGCTGCGGCTGAGCCGGCGTTCCCGACCGAAACCGCTCGGGTCTTCCATCACCGTCGATCAAGAGGCGCTTGTGCTGAACAGGCGCCAGAACCGTCCTCGCTTTTCCAGGAGTTGCTCGTACGTTCCCATTTCAACGATGCGACCATGATCGAGAAGGTATATCCAGTCGGCGATGCCGACCGTCGACAGATCATGACTTATGAGCAACACCACGCGTCCGTTCGAGTTCTCTTTGAGCTGAGCGAGAAAACGACGCGCGGACTTCGCGTCCATGGACGAGGTCGGCTCGTCGAGCAGCAAGATTTGTCCGCGGTTATACAACGCGCGGGCGAGCGCCATCTTCTGCCACTCGCCCTCGCTCAATTCCTGCCCTCCCTCGAGATAGTTGCTCAGCACCGTATCGTACTGTCGTCGGAGATTCATGATCATGGCATGTGCAGTTGCTTCGCTTGCCGCCTCGACGACGCGGTCCATCCGTTCGTCCACATGGCAGGCGCCGAAGGAAACGTTCTCCCGCACGGTGACCGGGTATTTTGAATAATCCTGAAATATCACGCCCATGCTTTTCCACAGATCTTCTCTGCGTATCGACTTGAAGTCCTGACCGTCTATGCAGATCGAACCGCCCGTCGGATCGTAGAACCGGCACAGCAGCTTCAACAACGTGGTCTTGCCCGACCCGTTTTCTCCCACGAGGGCCGTGATGCGGCCCGGCTGCATGTTCAATGTCACGTTTTCCAGAACTTCGTTGCCCCGGCCCGGATATCGAAAACTGACCGATTCCAGGCTTATTCCCGAAGTAATCGCGTTTGGGAGCGCCTTGGGACGTGCGGGTTCCTTCACCTTGTTCTCCCAGTGAAGGAAATCGTAAAGACTCGATATGAAAAGGCTGTCTTCAAACAACAGGGCGATGCTCCGCATCAAATTCTTGAAGTTGTCCTGGGCAAGCTGAAATGCCTGGTAATACATAACCATGTCGCCCAGGGTAATGGCCCCTGCAACAGTCCGGTATACGATAAAGATGTACGCCGCCAGATACGCGGCCACCGTGACCGTGCCGGCGAGCATTTCGAATACGCCGTACCGAGCGACGAGCCTGAACTTGTCCTGCCGGAGCGCGGAGCGAATCTTCTCGAATCGATTCATCAAGGTCGAGCCAAGACCGTAGACGCGCATTTCCTTGACATGGAACTGCTTGGTGAGCATCCAGTGGAAGAAGTTCGCAAGCCTTATCGGCGTGGTGTTTTGGCGGAACCAGGCATACAGCTTTTCGCTCAATTTCAGGCGGACCAGGAAATCGGGCACGCACGCAATCAGCACCGCGGCGGCCAGGCCCACGTGAAACGAAAAGAGAAGCCCGGCCATTGCCAACAATGAGATCGTATTTCTGGCGAGCTCCACCAGACCGTCCACGACTCTGTTTGGACGGAAGGCCACTTCATCTTCGGCTCTGTGTAGTTTGTCGTAGTAATCGGGATTGTCGTAGCATTCCATATCCACTGCGACGGCTTTGTCCTGAATGATGGAGGCCAGCCTGTCCGTCACCAGCTGCGACTGGATGCTCTTCACCACGTTTGCCGCGGAGGATACCAGGACTTGCGTCAGAATGAGAGCGCCCGAGATGGCTACGAGGAACAGGATGGAATCCATATGCGCTTGACCGGCAGGTCCTCCGATCGCATCCGTCACCGCGTCCACCACCAGCTTCATCACGTACACTGCCCCGAGCGGAAGCAAGCCCAGCACCAAGATGGCAACGAGGTTGACGGCAGTCCACCCCGGTGCGCTCTCCCATACCAGCTTCACCGCGCGCCACAGCATAAACCGGTCGAGTTTGTCTTTCACGCGTTCATTCACGGCCATTTGATTTACAGTTTTCGCCTCCTCGGTTTCCGGTCCTGAGATTCTTCACAGCTTGTGACGATCCGGGCTTCCTCTATTCTGTTTCTCCATTGGGGGTATTCGTCGGCAAAAACGTTCTGCCTTCCGTCTCCCCGGCGAACCGCCATGATCTGGGCGATCATAACTGATCATGAAAGTCCACCTGGGCTCCGGGCCGAACATCCCGCGGGACGCAGGAAAGATAGGCATTCCCAGGCAGAGCCTGGGAACGAGAAGGAAGCAGATTTTCAGGCAAATACGGTCGCACATTTCTTCCGCGTCGAGATTGCTTTCCCGCGTTCTGCGCGGGACTACGCTCCTCGCAAAGACATGGTAAAGGTTGTCATTGCGAGCAAAGCGAAGCAATCTCAGCTCGCCGGAATACGTGTCCATATTTGTGCCACCGAGCACTTAGGAAGGCCGGCGGCACTTGCCAGGTAACGACACGGACGCCCTCATTTCGGACAGGACTTTCGGCAATCTCTATAAACTCCATCAAGTAGGCTATGTCAAGCGCGTTGCATCCTTTCAGAACCGGCCTGTGCATAAGGTCTTCGTCCGAGAACATCGCGATTCCGGCGAGCCTTCCGATTCTCTCGAAAGAGTAGTCTGTTCCACTCTCAACGTAAGACCGGCCGATCTCGCAATGGTCTGAAAACGTGAATGAAACACGGGCCGGCATATGAGGCTGCGGGTCTTCTTGTCGAGGAGGTTTCGTGCGTGGCGGGGGTGTCGCAAGACCAACGAAGTCATCCCCCTGTCGCGGCAATTCTCGGGAAACGATCGGGAAAATGCATCACTGGTGCCTCCCACACGTGTGAAGAGTGGGATACGGCATGGATGACACAGGCTCCGGTAAGAACCGCGACAAGGAGATCCAACGTGCCGATAGCCTATGACAGAAAGCAGCGGCACCGAATATCAGGAAATTTGCAATGGGTCACACGATCATTTCCTGCACAATAGGTTATTGAACGCCACAACGCCTCAGTTTGCGGGATCGTCTTCTTGGTCGAGTCTGCGAAGTTGGGCTATCATCTTGATGGCTTCCTGCACCGCGTTGCCGGCGTGCTCTGCATATCCGTCCGCGCCGAAGAGTTCGGCCACGTCTCGGGTCAGAGGCGCTCCGCCCAGCATTATGGCTACGTTGGGGTTCTTGGCCTTGATCGCCTGGACAATCTTCTTCATCCCCATCATTGTTGTGGTCATCATAGCGGAAATCGCCACGATATCGGAATTGGTACGTATCTGTTCCTCCGCGAACTTGTCGAGGGGCACGTCTCGACCAAGGTCGTGGACCGTGAAGCCGCCGACGTCGAACATCATCTTGATCAGGTTCTTGCCGATATCGTGGACGTCTCCCTGAACAGTGCCGATGACCACTTGCCCCTTTGGGGCTCGTGAAGCCTCGACACTCAGGTGAGGTTTAAGGATGTCCAGGCCGGCATACAGAGCGTCCGCGCACATGAGGATTTCCGGGACGAAGTATTCGTGCCGATCGTACAAATCCCCAACGATCTCCATTCCGGCCGCGAGACCGCTCATGATCGCATCGTACGCGTCCAGACCCTCTTCAAGAGCTATGTGTGCCCACTCTCGGACCTGCTCTTCATCGTATTCCACCACCCCGCTGGAAAGGTTTGCCAGTATCTCGCTTCGTCTCTCTTCTGAAATCATTCCATTTTCCTCGACCGGATACGAGATCCCAATGCGTTCCGTTCATACTCGGTCATCCGTTTAGGTCGCCCATACTCGAAAACAGATCAATACCGGACGTCCAGTGATTCGGCGAATTGTCCGTTTACATGATTGGTAACGTCCAACTTGGTTTTCAGTAGATTGAACTGCTGCATCATCCTATGGGTCTCTTGCAGTCCGTAGACGTAGATCACGGGAGGATTATCGAAGGAAGCGATCTGAAAAAGTTTCTTGAACGAGGATTGATCCATTTTGTTATACTTGGAATATATCTTGATAGCCTCATCAGGGTTTTCGTGTATGATCTTTCTCGCCATAGCCAGCCCCTGAACAAACTTCTTGACGGCTTCCGGATGCTTGCGAATGTAATCTCGCTTGAAAAACCACCCACAGGAATTCCAAAGGTACTTGCTGGTGGAGCAGCTATGCACCACCCTGATTTGGTCGCCCAGTTTCGCCTCCATCAGGGGAGAAGACATCGCGACGTCGACGTTCCCGCTCAGCAACATGGAGATCCGGTCCGCGTCGTCGCCAGTTGAAATCACCGAGTGCCCTTTTACTCCATTTGCGGCCAGATCGTATTCCAGAGCCAGCCAGGGATTGGAGGGCTTGGCCAAGTTCGCGATTTTTTTGCCCGCAAAATCCTGTATGTCCTTGATAGGAGAGTCCTTAAGCACGGCGTAGTCGAACGATCGGTTTCCTATACCGCAGATCAAGACCAAATCAATGCCCTTTTCCACCACAAACAGAGCTGTGGACGAAGGCAGGAAAGTCCCGTCAATGTCTTCTCTCGGCAACAAGCTTATGCGAGTCGGGGCACTGGCTATGTCCACGGGCTCGAAATCCAGGCCGAGCAGGTCAAAATACCCTTTCTCAATTGCGATGGGTACGTCCATACAGAAGTCATGGTATGAAGCGTACACGACTTTCATCTTGTCCCGTTCCGAGGCATAGATCACTTGCGAAATAAGCAAGCAAGCCAACAAGGCGGCGAAAGCAAACCAAACGCTGTTGTGCAATCTGTTTCTGCTCATTCTCTTCTCCCGATCCGTTCTTTTCTCAAGATGTGAGTAATCGATTTCCTAAGTACGGTTTCGTATTCTAAACCGCACTAGATTGCCACGGGCTTCGTCTTGGCAATGACAACCTCGATGCCGGCATTGCAAGGACTGAAACGACGAAGCAATCTCAGCGTGCAAGATACGTAACCAAACTTATGAAATCCTGTACCTAGGTACTCGTGACAGGGTTCAATAACCCCGTCACTCTGGATGCCGAGCACCGATGGACAAACCGGCGGCGGCAGCCAATGATAACCGTAAGAAAACTCATGAAGCTTTCAACGGGAATCACGCGGACAGAGTCTTGCCTTTTCTCCACGGCATGAGAACTCGGCCGAGGTATTGCATCCCCGCATCGAGACAGTAGCCCAATACCCCCAATGCGAAGAGCGTTGCAAACATGGTCGCCATGTCGAGGTTTCCACGCGCTTCCTGCAGTAGGTACCCCAGCCCGTCATTGCCCGCGATGATTTCCACCATCACAAGCACTATCAGGGCTGTGGTCACCGTGAGCCTGAGCCCCGCGAAAATGGCGGGCATGGCGGCAGGCATGACAACGCCCCTCAAGATCTGCCATTCACCGGCGCCCATTGATCTGGCGGTCTTGACGTAGAGGGCGTCAACGTTCTTCACCCCTTCTATGGTTGGGATCACCGTGAAGAAGTAGCTGCTGAACGCAATGAGCAGTATTTTTGAAGTGTCGCCCAGTCCGAACCAGACGATGAACAGAGGGGCCAAGGCCGTCTTGGGAATGGCTCGAACGAAGTTAATGAGGAGATCGAGCAAATCCTCCCAGAGATGGGACCAACCGATCAATATTCCAGAGGACACCCCTAGAAACGATCCCAGCAAGAAGCCTCCCATGCTCCTCTTGAGGCTGACATAGCCGTTCAGCGCCAGGTCTCCGTTCTGGACGAGTGCAATCAACCCTCGTATTGTGGATTCAGGGTCCGGCAATATCAGAGGCGATATGCGTCCGAATCTCGACGCAGCGTACCACAGGACCAGTAAGAGCACTGGAAGAGCGGTTTTGTGAACGAGTTGCTTCATGAGACTTCCTCATGACAAGGTGCGGGCCAATGAGCAGCTTTTCCGAGACCTGCAGCAAGACTCCTCCACTGCGAACGGCAAGAACGGTTTCGTTTCGGAGGCATGCCGCAGGTCTTACCCGATGGAATGCAGCCTGGTGGAACGCGCCAGGCGTACAGGGCATCGGTCGCGCTGATCGATCTCAAACTCACTGGCGCCGTCATTGAGAAAACTCCTTATCTGTGCCTCTTTTGTGCGAAAGTTGGTGTCGAGCCTGAGCGAATTCCGTCTCGGACGCTCCATATCAACCTCGATGCAATCTCTGATCGTTCCGGGATTCGCCGCCATAAGAAAAACACGGTCCGACAGAAACAAGGCTTCGCAGATGTCGTGAGTGACAAAGAGAATAGTGATGCCCGTCTCCTCCCATACGTCAAGAAGCTCCTGCTGGCATTTCTCTTTGGTCTGGGCGTCCAAAGCGGCAAAAGGTTCGTCAAGAAGGAGGATGTCCGGATCGATGGCCAGAGCGCGTGCCAGCGAAACTCGCTGCTGCATGCCTCCTGACAGCTCGTGCGGATAGTGACTCTCGAACCCTGAAAGACCCACCATCTCAACGTGGATTCGACTGATTCTCTTTCTGTCGCTCCGGCTCAACCCACGAACTTTGGGGCCGTACTCGATGTTCTTTTGAACCGTCAACCATGGAAACAGTGCGTATTGCTGAAAGACTATTGCCCTATTTGCCGAGCTTTTCTCAACGGGAACCCCGTCAATCAAGATGTCGCCGTGTGTCTTGGCCTGAAGGCCGGCGATTATTTCCAGCAACGTGGTCTTTCCGCACCCACTCGGTCCCACGATGGATACCAACGCTCCCGATCCGATCCGCAATTGCAGGTCATCGAGCACAACCGCGCTGTGTTTCCGGTTATCGATGACCTTGCGCAAATCTCTTATTTCCAGATCCATAGAACGCACACCCGTTCGCCTTCCGAATTGGCGCGGCGGAGGGGCCGGTCCCTCCCCCTCACGCTTCAGCGCATGGTACTCGTTGTTCGGTCCCGCTTCACCGGTCCCGTTTCGTTCGAAACGAAATCACGGCGTTAGTTCCCGGCAACCGTGGAAGTCGACCGTCACCTATCTTCAGTGTAGTAACCGTGCTCGAACAAAGCCTCCGCTATGGCGCTCACGGTTTCCAGAGGCATGTCCGGAGGAATCTCACACGCGGGCATCAGCACGAATCCTCCGGGGTGCTTCATGCCTGACTGCAAGCACCGCTTGACCTCGTCCTTCACTTGGTCCGCCGACCCGAACTGAAGTATGCTGCTGTCGAGGTTGCCTGCCAGAACGTAGTCCTTGCCGAGAAATACACCGGTTTCATCCAAGTCCATCTCTTTGCCCACGGAAAAGACGGCTCTCCGAGGCACGGGAATGTTCGCCCAATGGCTGAGATTGGCAGTGTGATCCCCGCAAAGATGAACCACCACGCTTTTCACGCCTTCTGACGCGTAGTAATCCATGATCTCTCCTATGTAAGGCTTACAGAAAGACTCAAACATTTTCGCGGAAATCAGTTGATTCGATTCCATGGGCACGGCGCACAGCACGCTGCAGTTCGGACCACCGTACTTATTGATCGTAAGTTCCGCACTGTGGATCAAGAAATCCGTGACTTTGCGCTGCAGTTTGTGCACTACCTCGGGGTAGCGGATCATCCAATTCAGAAACCGGGACTTACCGAGTATTGCCGCACTCATCGTAGTCGGAGTTCCCCCGGGGAGTGACGCGGGAAAGCCGTGTTCTCTGCAAAGCTCGTTGAATCGACGTGCCAAGGGGTTCATGCCGCAGGATTCCGGATCCGGGTCGGGAAGCGAATCCAATTCCTGTGGCGTTGTTATCACGGCTTCAGGTGAAAACGGAGCGGAGTAGCGATCGCCGTCGGGCCAACATATCCGTCCGCCAAACTCCCAGGCGCCTCGGTCGGCCCAACCGTACGCCGGTCGGAAGGTCATCCAGGGGAATTGCCTCATCAGGTGCATTCCGGCAGCAAACGCCACGTCGGGATTGCGGTAGAATTGACCTCGATCGACACCGTACAGTCTTGCAGAGAATCCCAGAGAGAAGGGGTTGAAAGGGACCCTGTCGACGGCTTGACCTGCCGTGAGCGCCATGAGACGGTCTTTCCCGGTCATCGAGTCTCTTGTTGAAAAATCTACCAGTGTCATCCGTCCTTCCTTTCCAATCTCGCGGGAAGGGCCCTGAGCCACGGAAAACCGGAAATCGAATCAAAGTACTCGAGACCCGTCAAGGTATTGGCGTTTGCCTCTTCCCAGCCATGAGGAATACGAATACAATCCCTGCGGACTTCGTCGCTCAGGTTGACTCGGATTTCCATTCGACCGTAACGAGTCGCAACGAAAACCCGATCGCCATTACCAATGTCGAGTTCAGCCGCGGTGCCGGGATGAACATCCACGAAGGCCTCGGGCGTCCGGTCCCTGTACGTGGGAACTTGCCGATACTGGCTGTGTTGGTACACAGGAATACGGTCGCCCGTGCTCAACCATAGGGGGAATTCACGGTCGGTTCGGAAAGGTACCTCAAAGCAATTTGGGACGGGTACGCCCACGTAACCGAACTCTTCCAGTTTTTCGGATCGGTACTGGACTTTCCCGTCTGCAGTGAACCAGCCGTTATTGCGCTTCTCGGCTGTCTCGTACGGAAGTACGCTTCCAGGGCTCTTTTCAAGATCCTCGATTTGAATTGAGCCGGCAGACAACCTGTAAGCAAGGGCGTCCCTGTTATCCGCCCAGGGGAAGAGCCTTTCGAGGCCGAGTTCGCGGGCGAGCCTGAACACAAGTTTCCAGGTGGGCAGGCCGATGGGATTCAAGGTGGCCGGCTTGACCAGCCCCAGGTAGGGCCGGCCGGCCGGGCCGTAATCATGAAGTTCCAGGTTGTCGAGATGATCGGAGGCAGGCAGGACCAGATCCGCCAATTGTGCCGTCTGCGTCATGAAGAGATCGAAAACCGCAAGAAAATCGAGCTTCTCCAAGGCTCGCCTATGTTCCGAATAGGCGGGAAAGGTGCTCATGGGATTGCCCCCCACGACAAGCATGGCCCTTAACGGGTATGGATCGTCGTTCAAGATCGCACGGGACAGAAACATGCCTTGTGCCTCGCGTCTCGTCTGGACGTACAGAGGCGCTTGCGTCGCACCTATCGCAGCAGGTAACGGCGGGTAGTTTTCCCGGCCGGGGAGATCCCTCATGCCTGCAGAGATGGGAAACGGCCTGTTGGACGGATCCAATACCGATTGGAGGCACGCAATGGCCCGGATCGCTTGAACACCGACCTGCTGGAGTTCCAGCCCCAATCCGGTGAGAACCCATCCGGGCCGGTTTGCAAAAATGAGTGACGCAGCACGATGGAATTGAGGCCAATCAAGGCCCGTGTGCCTAAGAAGTTCCCCGTAAGACAGGCTTTTCACCGTGTCGGAAAGAATGTCCCATCCTGTGGAAAGGCTACCCGGGGCATCCGGACCCACATTCTCGACCGCGTGCTTCATGAAGGCCAGGGCCAAATAGCCGTCGGACCCGGGCGTGATGGGAAGATGAATATCCGCCTGCTCGGCGGTCTTGGTGCGTGACGGATCGACAACCATCAGTTTTGTCCCATCACGAACCGCTCGCTTGAGGCGGGAGAACTCCAGAGGGGAAGCATTGGCGGGATTCGCTCCCCACACGACGGCGGTCTTTAGCCTTTGGAAATCGGGCTTGGGCATTCCCCCATATGTCAACGAATGCCCAAGGACCATTGCATAGTGGCACAGGCTTCCGACGGAGATATAATTGGGAGACCCGAACCCAAAAGCCAGGTGGCTCATGTAATGAGCGATTTCCTGATGCTTCACAGACTCGCCCTTGTAGAACGCAACACTTTGCGGACCGTACTTGTCTTTGGCTGCATTGAGCTTGTGGACCAGAACCTCAACCGCATCTTCGTAAGATATGCTTACCCAACGGGAGCCCTTCTTGAGCATGGGGGTCCGGAGGCGATCAGGCGCGTTGTGAACATCGCCGAAGTTTCTCCCCTTGAAGCATGAGAAACCTCTGCTGATGGGATGTTCCGGGTTACCGGCGATCTTCAGAGTGTGTCCGTTATCCGAAACCAGAATTCCGCAATTTTCCTTGCAAATCCTGCAAATTGTCGCGATCCGTCGATTCTCCAAGATCCTGCCTCCTTAGGCGTCGGCGCGAAATAAGTCCTATAGTTCCTGAAACCGGCAGCTCTGCCTAAATTCGCCACCTTCATTCCGGCGATAACCGGAATCCGGGCTTTCTCAGACCTCGTAGCTCTCGACCTTCATCAAGGCGACTATGCGGCCGGGATTGGGAACGCTCTTGCGCGACGGTCTGTTTGATGAAAATGACCGCGGGCAGAACCAAGAAGAGAGGACTCAGGGACGAGCATTACCGGACACGGAGAGGTTCTCTTCGGCCCGCCCGTAGGACGGCGTACCCACGGGTAACGTGAGCGCCGCGCTTCAGGTAAACACGAAGAGATGTTTCACGGAATACCTCCGGCAATCTTGATGGCTTTCTTTTACAATAGGTTTTTCCCATCTGTCAAATAGTTTTAGCCGATCTATTGAATCGGGCACGGCTGAAACCCGCTGAGATGGAAGTGTCGATCTTGGATCGGATGCCGGTCCCGTTTTCTTGGATGATCTTCTCCGTTGTGCGCCCCCCATGAGCGTCACTCCTGCCCGCTTCCGTGATCGGTAAGACTACTCAACGAGAGAAGTGCTCCGGTGCCGCGATGTCCGTTCAAAGGTGATTCAAGAAACAACGCACAGCCGGCATGGCCTCGATGGTCAAACAGACTCTCACTCTTGTGAGTGAATCGGCACAAAGGATGAAGATCGGGGTAAGTTGAAAAGAGGTAGTCGTACGTGTTTCGGGAGTTCTCTTCCCAACAGGCGGTCACGATGAAATGGATGGCCTCCGATCAAGCCGGGGGATTACCGGTTCTTGGCTATTGGTTATTGGGAGCCCGCACGCAGCAATCTTTCGCGTCCTCCAAGAATTGCGGGTCATGGGACGTACTTCCCAGGTATCTCAATTCTTCGTCCTCAATCCCTAGTTCCTTACCCAGCTTACGAATATCCAGCCGACGCAGGACCTCCGCGGTGATCGGTCGCTTCGCGTCCCGAAACACGTACGCCGAGAAGAACTCCGCGGCAATCTCTGAATTCAGAAGTCGAGCCGTCAATTGAGCTTCATGTCGAGACCGGCTCGGCAGGAAGTAGCACGTGTCGTCCAGGACTACCGGTCTGCCTCGAAAGGGGCCGATCGCCTTGAACGCAAGATTCTTGTACAGCCCTGAGACGGCAACCTTCCAGCGCGAGAATGAGTAGTCCCCGACTCCGAACATGGAGAATCGAGGCCGTTTTCTGTAGATGGAACTCGCTCGACGGTCCAGGAGATCGCCGTGTCTGCACAAATATTCCCAGGTCTTCGGCGCCCGTTCTCGGATTTCACCGGTATCCGCTCCCACCGACCGCTGAGTTACGAGCAACCACCGCGTGGGTGGTCTTCCGCGTGCATCCGCGAGATCGGAACTCTTGAGCATGGGGTAGAGGTAGTCCGGTTCCAAGTCAACAATCTCTCCCATGCGGTTGCGCAATCCCCCGTACTCCTCGGTGAACTCCATGATCCGTACGCAGTCGTGCTTGATGCCGGATCTCCATATGTAGCGCTCGGCCCTCGAGAGGTGCTTCCAACGCTTGTACGCATCAATGTCCGCAATAAACGCGTTGTCGACATATGCCCAGGCTGCGGACGGATGGTTCGTCTCGAGACCCGGGTACACACGGCAGGACCGATCTCGACTCGGCGTCGACGCGTCCACGACGAGCACACATCCGGCCGCTGCGGCACCAAAGATCTTATGACTGTCAATGAGATACATGTCGGCACGAACCGGCTCTTCCCCGGCCCTCCAGTACCGGGCAAGCACTCGCCTTGCCACGGCGGCCTTGCAGAGTAGTGCGATAACCCCTCGACGGCCGTTCATCCATTCGAGACACCTGATCGTCATCCATTCGGAGATGTCAAAGTTCGCCTTTCCCGTGACGGCTTCAAGGCCTTTGTGATTCTGAAAGTTTGACTTTGCGGGAAGGTTCGAGCTTCTGATGGTTCCCAGCTCCGAGTTGGTCACCCACGGAGGGTTTCCGATGATGAGAAGCGGTTCGGGCAAAGCTTCCAGGATCTCGGTCCAGTTCTGCTCAAAGAAGTTCCCTTGTCGGACCTCGGCCCTCCGGCCGTTCCGTAAGCCGGCAAGGGCCGCGCGTGCGACCCGGACCGATTCAGGGTCGATCTCGATGCCCACGGCTTTCCGAATCGTCGCGAACCGTTCCAGGGCCGCCACGAGAAAGCTCCCACGACCACATGTCGGCTCGAGTACGGAATTAGGACGTAGTCCCTGCTCGGCAAGCGACCGACACACCCTACGGGCAAAATCCAACGGCGTCTGGAAATCACCGTATTCGGTCTGGCGCCTGGTTTTCGAAGTAGGTCGTTTCATCGGCTTGCCATAGGGATAACGATCGCTCGCCTAAGCGGCAGCACTCGCTCGCACGGGAATGGCGTCATGCATCACGGCACGGTTGGGCTGCACACCGGGCTCACCGACGGGGACGAAATCCGTGAACGAGGCCCTTGGACTTCACGTCCATTTTTCCTATAATCGTTTCAAAGGCAATCACTTGTTGGCGGCCACACACGTCATGTAGTCGCTGGACGACTCTCCTTACCATGGAAACGATGATTGAGGTAGGTGAAAATGCACGGATTCTTCAACATGATCGTAAAGGTGAACGCTTCGGAGAGGTCGTCCGATACGCACACCATATCCGATGAGTTGCTCGAGAAAACTCTTGGAGGCAAGGGGCTGGCCACTCATCTGTTGCTCGAAGGCAACCCGCCCGGAGTGGATCCTCTCGCTCCGGAGAACCATCTCGTGCTCGCGATCGGCCCCACTGCAGGTACCCCGATCTGGGGATCATGCAGACACGGCATCTACACGAAGTCTCCGCAAACGGGGTTCTACTCGGAATCCTACTCGGGGGGCTCGGTCACCGAGTACATGGCCGCGGCCGGTTATGACGCGGTCGCGATCGATGGAGCAAGTGCAGACCCCGTGTGGATCGAGATTTCGGACGAGGGGGTCTGGTTCCATGATGCAAAGGACCTCTGGGGCTTGGACACGTACGCGACCGAAGCCCGCATCAAATCCTGGATAAAGGATAACCGTCCCCGAACGTCGCAGTGCGGCGTCGTGGTGATCGGTCCGGCCGGTGAACACCTGGTGAGTTTTGCCGTGGTGGAAAACGACCGCTGGCGAAGCGCGGGGCGAACCGGTGCCGGTGCGGTCATGGGGTCCAAGAAGATAAAAGGCATCGCGTTTCGGGGAAACCGGAAGAAAGAATTGGCAGATCCGGTTCTCGTCAAGGAGTTCGCGAGAGCCGTCTCCTCGTCGGCAAAGGACGATCCCGGCGTAAAGAATTACAAGAGTTTCGGTACGCCCATGCTTGTGGACATCATGAACGGTGTGGGGGGATTCCCGACCCGATACTGGCAAAAGGGTCGGGCCGAACACAAGGATCGGATCAACGCGACCGCGTTGCATGAACGGTGCAGCGTCCAGGCACACGCATGCAGAAAGTGCTTCATTGCATGCGGAAGGATGGCCACGGTAAAGGAAGGCCGACACAAGGGTCTCAAGATCGAGGGCCCCGAGTACGAGACTATCTACGCGTTCGGGGGCTTGTGCGAAGTGGACGGCATCGAAGAGGTCGCGTATCTGAACGACCTGTGCGACCGGCTGGGTCTGGATACCATGTCCGGCGGCAACCTGGCCGCGTTTGCCATCGAAGCGTCCAGACAGGGCAAGATTGACTACCCACTCGACTACGGTCAGGTGGACCGCATAGCCCAACTCCTTGAAGACATGGCATATCGCAGGGACATTGGAGATACGCTCGCTCGTGGAATGAAACACGCGGCCGCGGCATGGGGCATGGAAGATCAGGCGATCCACGTGAAGGGCCTGGAGCCTGCGGGCTACGACCCTCGCGTACTCAAGGGGATGGGGTTGGCATACGCTTCCAGCGATCGCGGAGCGTGTCACTTGAGGGCCACGTTCTATAAACCTGAATTGTCCAAGATGATCGACCCGGACCGGATCGAGGGAAAAGCGGCAATGTTCGCCGAGTGGGAGGATCGCTTGACTCTCTTCGATACCCTCATCCTCTGTCGATTCTACCGGGACTTGTACCAGTGGGGCGAACTGTCGCTGATCGTTCGAGCGATTACCGGCATGAACCTTGACACGGCCCGCATGAGGGCCTTGGCTGCCGGAGTGACAGACGAGACCAGACGCTTCAATCTCCGGGAGGGACTCACTCCCGAAGATGACCGGTTGCCCAAACGCTTCCATGAAGAGGCGCTCCCGGAAACGGGAAAATCCATATCCAGGGATGACATGGATACCCTGCTCAGAGAGTACTACCGAGCGCGCGGCTGGGATGAGGAAGGCCGCCCGCCTGCGGGCTGACGGGAGCAGTTAGACCGCCAAGGCATGCTGTCGTCGGTCCTGCCCTATGAGAGTAGAGCGGCATCTCAGAAACTGTCTCAAAAAGGCTGGCGTGGAGACAAATCACAGCACAATGGGGATTCATTTTTGTTACGCAATGCGCGACGGGTTGCCGGCTCGTCGCGGACGTTTGCTGCTCACCCCCGATAGGGGTTTTATACCCGCCCGCAATCAAGCACCCAGGATCGGGCGGGTGAAAAACCCGCCCCTACGCCTGCGGTGACGTCTGAAGCGCGGGTTTCTCTTCGCCCCCTTCTTTCCCCTCAACGGCCGCGAGCCATCTCTTGAGGCTGCCGTGAATAAGCTTTTCAGCGCGTGACGCGTCGAGCAACAGCGCTTCGGGGATGAACGACGGGTCCAGGACGTAGATGTCGTCGCACGTGGTCAGGAACGGGCAGGCCCGCAGATCCTCGACACTGAGTCGCGACAGATAATAGTAGACCCGATTCAGCACCGGCTTGCAGCTCTTGATCTTGAATCCCTTGCATGTGTAGTTGTTTGCGAATAGCTTGAGAGGCTGAAAGTCCGGTCCAGGAGAGAATCCCGACAGAGTCTTCAGGTCGCGTTTGAGGAAGAAGAACGGTGCAATCAGCGCGGGAGCGAACCGATGTCCGGTGCACACATGAAGGTGTTTCACGATGTCTCGCAGCGTCTCCGTTACTGCCTGCTCTGTCGGGTCGAAATTCCACAGCCGCCGATTTTCTTCCAAAGCCGGGAATTGCTCTGCAAGATCCTTCCCGGCTGAAGGACGGACCAGGACATATGAACCGTTGTCTTCCCAGAACCGGTCGTGAGAACCGTCAGACCCCATCTCCCACAGGGCTTTCGCATAGACGACGGTGCAGGGAAGTCGATCGGTTTCCGACAATTTTGGAATCGACTCAGCGACTAGACGGCCGTGAGCGACGAGGCTCATCTCAATCTCGGAAAGTTGCCGATCGTCGATCAACGCAATTTCAGCCGCCTGAGTAATGTGATCGACCGCCACGATCTGGAGCATGTGTCTGTCCGGATCGAAGGGCGTATGCGGTCCTTTCCACTGTTCGTATTCCAGCACCTGAAGCTCTCGCTTCAGCGCGTCGGATAATCTCTCTATTCCGTCGGCTCCGTGAAGGTTCTCCTTGGGAATAAGCACCGTTTTGCACCCGGCGTCGTACGCGGTTTCCAACTTGATTCCGAGGCCGCTTATCGAGGTAACCCTGCCCTGAGTATCGATCTCTCCGGTCATGGCCACGTCCCGTCGAATCCTGCGACCGGAGAGTACCGAAGCCAGGGCAAGCGCAATGGCCCCCCCGGCGGAGGGTCCGTCCTTTGGGGTGGACCCCCCCATGAAGTGAAGATGAATCGGCGCTTCGGCATGCTGAAGATCGATGTTCAGAGTTTCTGCACAGTGGAGTATCGCGGTTACCGCAACCTTTCGACTTTCGTCCATGATATGTTCGATGTTTCCGGTCGCATTAACCATGCTGAGGTATCCCCGGCCGTTTCCCCTCGCATGACCCGCCCGCACGGGGGTGGCTTGAACGGGGATGATCGAACCCATGCCTCGTTCAACGTTCACTCCGAGCGCGGTCATTTCGCCCACCCGGTCATCCTCGTTGATGACCCTCGCCCGTGCGGGAGCATTGAGGTATTCTTTGACTTGTTCACGGGTGAGCTTCACTGCAGCGCTATCCCGACCGAGGATTTCTTTTCTCATGATCCGCAGAAAGAGGGTACGAATAATTCGTTCCAGTTCCCTCACTCCGGCCTCATGGGTGTAGGTCTTGATGATGTGCCTGAGCAGATCGGCCTCAGAATCGGGGGCTATGGAGATGTGGTCTTCGGTGATGGAATATCGCTCGCGAACTCGATCAATGAGATGTGTACGAGCAATACAGATCTTTTCATCAACGCTGTACCGGTCGAGTACGACCACCTCGCACCGGTTCACTACGGGAGGCGGAACCGTGTCGAGGGTGTTGGCAGTGAGGATGAAGTGGCAGTTGGAGAGATCGATGTCGACAGTGGACTGGGTGAACTTGTCGTGAAACAGGTGGTTTTGCTCGGGGTCAAGGATCTCCAGTAGGGTCGCGATGGCGAACTTCTCGGTCTTGTCCGCCTCATCCATGATGAACATTCCGTTGGTGACGCCCATCTTGATGAGCCCCTGAACGATGGCTCCCGGCTTTGAGCCCTCATAGGTGAAGCCGTGTCCACGCAGATCGGCCTCATCCCTCATCCCGCCGAGCGAGAATTTGTGGTACGGAATCCCCAGATTCTTGGCAATGGATATGGCCAGTGAAGTCTTGCCCACGCCCGGAGGACCGACAAAGAGAAACGAGCTGCCGTCTTTCCTCCGGTGGTTTGCATCTCCCTCATTGAAATGCCGGTACCGCCATATGAGGTTGCTGAAGAAGTCACAGAGGATTTCCTTGGGTCTCTCGAGTCCGTAATGGGAGAGATCCAGACCCTCTTCAAAGGCTTCGGGAGTCACCCGTATTTTCTGAGTCTTTCCCCAGGGAACGGCCAGGAGCGTTTCTATCAGCTCGCTGTACTTGGATCCGCTGTGACCGACTGCATTTAGTTTGTTCTTATCGATGACATCCATAACCTGTTCTGGAAACGCGGGATCCTTTCTCGCTTCCTCAATTCTGTCTTTCAGGCTCTTCTGTGCAACGGGAGTTTCGACGGACTTGGCAGGCGATACGGCCGGTTCGGGTCGACGCATCGGATGGAGACCTTCGGTCTCCTCAGAGAATTCCTTCAACGCTCTCCCAAACAGCTCATACAGCTGTCTGGAATCCTTGTCTTCCACGCTGATCTCGGGAACGCCCAACTCATGGAGAAGATAGACCAGACCCCAACGTTCCTTGAACGCATTAAACACTACTTCGGCGCGACCGGCATCGGTATCGACCAGGCGGTAGAACACTCGCAGGAGCTTTCTCAGGGACGCGGTTCGCCGGGTCAGCGAATACGTGGTGTCTCTGCTGCGCCTGTACCATGTTCCCAGAACCTTTGTCTGAAGTTCCGTCTGCAATCCGAGAAAAACTTCTTCGATAAAGTCCAACGGGATGTCCGAGATCGTGACGGCGAAACTGTTGACGATTTCTGTGACGATGCCGCCAAAGGGCGCTTCTCGCTCCGCATTGTCAAAGAGTTCGAGATAGCGCCGGCCCTTGAGTCCGATCATCTCGTCAGCGAGGACTTTTCGCAGGTCTCGGTAGAACGTGGGATCGTTCTCCCTCCTATTCATTGCGAATTCCACGTCGGACTTTACGATATCTCGCTCCGTCCTGAGAGGATAGAGCGTATGATCGATCTCGTGACGCAACAGGAACTCGGAGAATGCGAGCATCTTGCGCTCTTCAATCGTTCCGTCGCCTAACCTGGAGTCGGGATTGATGGGGATGACAAACGCGAGATAGTCAAATATGCGTTCATGAATTGAGATAACCCATCTCCCTTCCCTGTTTACGATGACGTCCACACAGTGGATTCGATTTCCCGGATCCTCAAGCCGCTCGATTTCCAGAGTCTTGGTGACCCGCGCAGCTGCTGTGGGATCCGTTCCTCTCGCGATCTTGAAGTATTGCAAGACCCTGCGCTGAACAATTGCATTGAGAATCGAGAG
>JAVHLK010000299.1 GCA_031082285.1 Desulfomonilaceae bacterium | reverse complement strand
CACCGCGGCGTGCCACGACATGGGCGTACATTTGAGTTTTGAGACAATCTCTTCAAGGCCGGGCTAGGGATCCGGAAAGATGGAACATTTATGTCGGGACAGACCCTAAGACGCCGGCTCGGTGACTCCGGGGGTGGAATCCCGTTCCAACCCCCGGTTCTTTCCGCTATTTAGTCCACGGCGGCTTCGGGTAAACAGGGTCCGCGGTCCGGACGTTTTGGGGCCAGATCAACTCCGCCTTGCCCTTGAGCACCTGCGTACAGAAGTTGATGGGGTCGGGCAAACCCTTCTCGTCGAACTTCATGGGTCCGGCAATGGTGTGCACTTCATTGCTCCTGAGCCAGTCACGGATCTTCGTCTGGTCCAGTGATTGGGCGCCTTCCACGGCTTGTGCAAGCGTTTGCATCCACGCATAGCCGAATCCGAAGTATACCGGATATGCCGGAAGGCCGTACCTTTCCTTTACATAGGCGTTGAGCTTGTCATTTCCGGGATAGTTGAGCTTGTTGTGGAGAGACGTCCCGGAAAAGACGTAGTCCCCGTCGGGACCGAGCTCTT
>JAVHLK010000298.1 GCA_031082285.1 Desulfomonilaceae bacterium | reverse complement strand
TGAAACCATAAGGATTCTCCCCCACCGTCCGGTTCCACCACCCCCTGACGGGAGGAATCCACGAAAACAAGGATTGAAACGGCGGGACCTCGCTCCCAGGCTGCGATCGTATTGGCCCCTGACGGGAGGAATCCACGAAAACAAGGATTGAAACAAGAGTCTCGGGAGGAGTGGGCTGCGTACAAGAGAAGCCCTGACGGGAGGAATCCACGAAAACAAGGATTGAAACGCGCTGTACGCGCCCGCTACGTAGATTTTGAGCATTATTCCCTGACGGGAGGAATCCACGAAAACAAGGATTGAAACATCTTCCACTTCGTGCATCCTTACAGGTACAGCCCCCCCTGACGGGAGGAATCCACGAAAACAAGGATTGAAACAGAAACACAGGGATGCCCTGTGTCTTGAATCCGTGTCCCTGACGGGAGGAATCCACGAAAACAAGGATTGAAACTCGCGGCAATGCTGGTAAAGCAAAGCAGGATTAACGCCCTGACGGGAGGAATCCACGAAAACAAGGATAGATCGATAAGCATGAGGGAGGATACACGCAACAGTTTCTGGA
>JAVHLK010000297.1 GCA_031082285.1 Desulfomonilaceae bacterium | reverse complement strand
GGCCCTCCCCGAGACGGGGGAGGGGGCAACCCAAAAGGAAAGGGGGTTTCAATGTCGGCAACAAAACTCGGTTCGGTCATGGTCGTGGGCGGCGGCATCGCAGGCATGCAGACCGCGCTCGACCTGGCCGATTCCGGCTACTACGTCTATCTGGTCGAGAAAAAGGCGGGCATCGGTGGGGTGATGGCCCAGCTTGACAAGACGTTCCCCACCAACGACTGCGCAATGTGAATTATCTCACCCAAGTTGGTCGAGTGCGGTCGGCACTTGAATATCGAGTTGATGACGCTTTCCGAGGTTGTTGGGGTCGAGGGCGCCCAGGGCGATTTCACCGTGAAGGTGAAACAGCATCCGCGCTACATCGACATGGACAAGTGTATCGCCTGCGGCCTGTGCGCCGAGAAATGCCCCAAGAAGGTGGGCAACGAGTACAACGAGGGGCTGGACAAGCGCAAGGCGGCCTACATCCTGTACGGCCAGGCCGTGCCCCTCAAGTACGCCATTGACGCCGAGAACTGTATCTACTTCCAGAAAGGCAAATGCCGCGCCTGCGAAAAGTACTGTCCCA
>JAVHLK010000296.1 GCA_031082285.1 Desulfomonilaceae bacterium | reverse complement strand
CTCCGGCCTCGACATCAGAAGCCAGCGGCCGCGAATTGAACCCGCAATACCCGCATTTGGCCAGGCAGAACGGAATGTGGATGTAAACGCTATTCATATTTGGATATGATAGCACACCGTAAAATCAAAGGCAACTTTGATTTTCTGCCCGGTGGCCCCAAAAGGACATTTTTGTCGATATGTTGCCCGGACTTTAACGCAATTACTGATTGACAAAACCGGCTTCTTTTGCTATCCTTAGGCATCCTTTGGGCCGGTGTGGTGAAACTGGTAGACGCAGTGGACTCAAAATCCACCGGTAGCAATACCATGGGGGTTCGATTCCCTCCACCGGCACCAGTTTGGCTCCACCGGTTGGCAGTAGTCCGCCGCAGGCTGGCACCATCTTGAGATGAGCTGTTGTTTATCGCAAGCAGGATTCCATAGCGCCCAGGGTAGAAAATACCGAACTTATGGGGGTTCTGCGCCGGCAGTTTTAATGACAGTCCCGCGACGGCGCATCCGCCGCCGAATGACCCAAGTGGCCGGGCTGCCGGCGGAGATTCCCTCCACCGGCACCATGTAAGCCC
>JAVHLK010000295.1 GCA_031082285.1 Desulfomonilaceae bacterium | reverse complement strand
TGGCGTACAGCGGCGCACAGAAGTGCATCAGTTGTCCGCCGGGTGCGTCGCCGTTAACGTTCGGCGAGAGGGCTCTGGCCAAACTCAATGGACGGACATCCAAGGTCGCGAATTGGTACCTCGATATGAGTCTCGTGGGAAAATACTGGGGCGGCGAGAGGACGTACCACCATACCGCACCCATCAACATGATTTACGGATTCCGAGAAGCTCTGCGCCTGATCGCGGAAGAGGGCCTCGCACCAAGGTGGGAGAGACACCGTGCCAATGCGGAATTGCTCTGGGACGGCCTCGAGGATCTCGGCATCGGGTGCCATGTTGACAAGGAATTTCGACTGCCGAGTCTCACCACCGCGCTGGTACCGGAAGGCGTGGACAGTAAGGCGGTAGCCGGCTACGTTCGCGAGGAGTACAACATAGAAATCGCCGCAGGCCTCGGACAACTTGCCGGTAAGGTGTGGCGAATCGGGCTGATGGGGTACAACAGCCGACAGGAAAACGTCATTCTCCTCTTGGCCGCAATGAAAAAAGCCTTGAAAGCCTTGGCATGACGAACCAGGGGGGATTCG
>JAVHLK010000294.1 GCA_031082285.1 Desulfomonilaceae bacterium | reverse complement strand
GCTAAATTTATTCCGGCGGTGACCTACTCTCCCGGGAGTCCCAGTACCATCGGCGCTGGAGGGCTTAACTGCCGTGTTCGGGATGGGAACGGGTGTGCCCCCTCCGCTATTACCACCGGAAATCTGAGATGTGGGAGGTGGGATGTTAGAGGTGTGAATACCTCTGTCCAGCCTCACTCATCTGTTTTTCAATGTTAGCTCCCTTGAGAAAAGCTTCCTCAAAGGATCTCTCGTCCAACCTCTCACTTCTCACCTCGCGTCTCGGCCAGGTGTCGTCAAAGGTTAAAGATACACAACCAGTGTATCAATAATGCACTGATCTTTGATTTACTACATAGCGTAGGTAACAGATCAAGCCCTCGACCGATTAGTACCGGTCCGCTAAACTCATTGCTGAGCTTACACTCCCGGCCTATCTACCTGGTAGTCTACCAGGGGTCTTACCTGGTTAATCCAGTGGGAAACCTAATCTTGAGGTGGGTTTCGCGCTTAGATGCTTTCAGCGCTTATCCCGGCCACACATAGCTACCCAGCGGTACCTCTGGCGAGATAACTGGTACACCAGCGGTGTGTCCATCCCGG
>JAVHLK010000293.1 GCA_031082285.1 Desulfomonilaceae bacterium | reverse complement strand
GAGTCCCGTCTCCCGCTCCATCTATTAGCTGATGTAGCTTAGTTGGTTGAGTATCCCGCCTTAGCGGGAGAAGAAATCAACCGGAAGTTAATCCGAGAACTTGATTTGCTGATGTAGCTCAGTTGGTAGAGCACTTCCTTGGTAAGGAAGAGGTCACCGGTTCAATCCCGGTCATCAGCTCAAAAGTGAAATAAAAAAGATTTAACAGGGATAAGTAATGGCAAAATCGAAAAATATCAGACAAATAATAATTTTAGAAAGCAGTGCCGGGACCGGATATCGCTATTCTACTAAGAAGAATAAAAGAAATCATCCAAATCGAGTTGAATATAAAAAGTACGATCCAATCGCTCGTAAACACGTAATATTTAAAGAGACTAAATAATACGTCAGTAGCTCAATTGGCAGAGCAGCGGTCTCCAAAACCGCAGGCTGGGGGTTCGAATCCCTCCTGACGTGCACTAGATAAAAACGGCAAAAATTATGAAAGAAAAAATAATCAATTTTGTTAACGACGTGGTCAAGGAAATGAAAAAGGTTACCTGGCCCACGAAAGATGAATTAAAAGAATCTACCTCAATCGTT
>JAVHLK010000292.1 GCA_031082285.1 Desulfomonilaceae bacterium | reverse complement strand
CCGGTCTTTTTCGGGATTAAAATCGTAGAGGTTTCCGAGGAGGAACCGGTAGGTATTCCGGATACGGAAGTAGGAATCGGCCAGTCGTTTCAGAATCTCATCGGAAATCTTGATATCATCCTTATAATCTTCTGCTGAAACCCAGAGCCTCAGGACATCGGCCCCCAGCTTATTGATCACCTCTTCAGGAGCGATCACATTTCCCGCGGACTTGGACATCTTCTTGCCCTCTCCGTCCACGACAAACCCATGGGTGAGGACCGAACGATAGGGGGCATGGCCTCTTGTCCCTACAGAGGTGAGAAGGGAGCTATGAAACCATCCCCGGTGCTGATCGCTCCCTTCGAGGTAGAGGCTTGCCGGAAACTGAAGCTCATCGCTATTCTCCAGAACAGCGGCATACGAGACTCCTGAATCGAACCAGACATCCAGGATATCTGTCTCTTTTGTAAACTCGCTCCCTCCGCATCCGGAGCATCGGGTCCCTTCCGGCAAAAGACGGGCTGCCTCCTCATCAAACCAAACATCCGCTCCTCTTTTCTCAAAAAGTTTTGCCACATATTCAATCGTCTCCTGAGTGGCCAGCG
>JAVHLK010000291.1 GCA_031082285.1 Desulfomonilaceae bacterium | reverse complement strand
CCAACGGCGCGGGCAAGTCCACCACGCTGATGACCGTCTGCGGCATCGTCAAGGCCTCGGAGGGCGACATCCTGTATCAGGGCGCGTCCATCCGCGACGTGAGCCCGGACCGGCTGCCGGGCATGGGGCTGTGCCAGGTGCCCGAGGGACGACGCATCTTTCCCCGCCTGTCCGTGTCCGAGAACCTGGAGATGGGGGCCTTTTTCCGGCGCGACGCGGACGGCGTCAAAAAGGACATGAGCCTGGCCTTCCGCCTTTTCCCGGTGCTCTACGAACGCCGCACCCAGAAGGGCGGCACCCTGTCCGGGGGCGAGCAGCAGATGCTGGCCATCGCCCGGGCGCTCATGAGCCGCCCGAAGATGCTGCTTTTGGACGAGCCGTCGCTTGGGCTTTCCCCGCTCATTTCCCAGCATATCTTCAAGATCATCAAAGACATCAACGAGCAGCAGGGCACGACCATCCTTTTGGTCGAGCAAAACGCCAACATCGCCTTGTCCCTGGCCGACCGGGGCTACGTCCTGGAGACCGGCCGGGTGGTCATGGAGGACAAGGCGGAACGCCTTCGCGCCAATCCCGAGATCAAAAAGGCC
>JAVHLK010000290.1:322-592 GCA_031082285.1 Desulfomonilaceae bacterium | reverse complement strand
CTCTCTGTACGCAGCCCGTTAAGTGAGGCTGATCTCACCAAGGCCGAGATACGGGCGTTAAGCCAACAACTGGGCATACCCTTTTGGGATAAGCCCTCCTCACCCTGCCTGGCCACGCGCTTTCCCTATGGCCAGCCGATTGTGGCTGAGGCCGTGGAGCGCGTAAAAAGGGCCGAAGCGTACCTGAAAAACCTGGGTTATAATCCGGTTCGGGTGCGGTCTTATGGGGACACGGCGCGTATTGAGACCGAAGCCGGGCAGGTCGGACTC
>JAVHLK010000290.1:0-312 GCA_031082285.1 Desulfomonilaceae bacterium | reverse complement strand
CTTTATGGAACAGGATCGCGCCGAGCACATTACGGAGCGCCTGCAGGAGTTGGGATTTACCTATGTCACGCTGGATATGGAAGGATATAAGTCAAAGAGTCCTTGCAAATCCTGAGACAACGTAGTATAAAATAACGGTGTCGGGGCGTAGCGCAGCCTGGTAGCGCACACGGTTCGGGACCGTGGAGTCGGAGGTTCAAATCCTCTCGCCCCGACCATAAAATGAAAAAAAGAGGGGTTGGAACCGATTCCAGCCCCTCTTTTTTGTGCCTTATTAACCTGCCAATCACTCACAAAGATTAAACTCTAACA
>JAVHLK010000028.1:11582-55440 GCA_031082285.1 Desulfomonilaceae bacterium | reverse complement strand
GGGACGGAGAAGGTCCGAACCGGAATGACGGGCATTGAAATGACTGAAGTATCGAGGCATGTGGTTGTTATGATTGACGGGGTCACGGCCTGTCAAGCCGGAGGTCGCGAGTTCAAGTCTCGTCGTCCCCGCCACATAAGCTTAGTAATCCAAGGATGTTAAGCATTGGCCGCTTCTCCTTGGAGTGAACGCAACATAGGTCTTGTTATCTTTTTGTTACCTTTTTCCCCGGAAGTTGCAGCTTCCGGGTTTTGTTTTTTCGGACGTGCAACCCAAATTTCCGTCTCGCCTTCATCGAATCTCATGCCGTCAATCGCGTTCTCAAGGTCATTGTCAGAGAATCGGGCAAAACGGCGCGCGATGCCGTGGAAGTGTCCTGGAATCGCCTATCTCGTCTCAAAGTCCGTGCCGCGCTCCTAGTGGCATTGGTTTTCCATATGTGCCTGAGATTGCTTCGTCTCTGCGCTCATCGCTATGACGGGAGCGTTCGGTGGGAGGGTTGAGGAGGTGGGCAGGATCACCGCGAAATTCAGCGCGCGTCACCATAGTGTGCAGATTCCCGGGGGCGAGGTTGAGACGGGAAACGAGCTGTGAAAATCCTTGCAGGCTTTGGGCGAAAGCGCGAGAGTTCATGTCAAAGTCACGGACTTGTCCTGCCTTACGCGACACGGTGCAAAGAGGCCGGGCGTATCCACGAGAAGTCCGGCAACGAACCTTATACAGTACAGACTGGGAGCGACGGGCAAGTATGCTCACAACGGGACAGATCGAGGCTCAAATCAGCGAGGCCATAATCAAGTTCGAAAAGGAATACATGGGGCGAGGCCCCGTGGAGACGAAAACGTATATTATTGAGGATTTGATTCTCGTCCGACTGAAAGGTGTGATCACCCGAGCCGAGCACCATTTGGCAACGAGCGGCGATGCAGGAAGAGGACGAGATCTCATCAAACAAACGAGGATGGAACTCATCGAAAAGGCTCGCCCCCTTCTGGAGTCCGTCATCGAATCCATCGCAGGTCAGTCGGTCGTGAGTCTCCACACGGACATCAGCACTCGGACCGGGGAGAGAGTCATCATCTTTACTCTCAAGAAGGAACCTGCCTTGAAAGATGCAGACAAGTCAATATATTAGCTACAGCTTTCGATTTCCTCTTGACAAGAAAGTCGCATCCGGTAAGATGCGGTATTGGTGGCAGGAACCGAGGGGATTGCAGATCTTCAATCTGCTCGGAAAGCGTCAACCTCCTGAGAACAACCTTTGAGGCCGGCATTCTTGTCAACAAAAACATAGCGGAATAAGGTCCGACCGGGCTCTCACCGGAGAGTGCGGTTCTCGGAAATGAAAGCCGAACTATCACCTTGATTGGTGGTGTTCGGCTTTTTTTTGTTTGGGCCGGCAAACCAATAGAGGGTGTGACGAGAGAGGGGCAATGGCACTCAAGAGCTTCGAGAGGGAAGGCAAGCAACTGATTCTTCATACGGAAGGTACAATCTGCACAACAGGACGAGAAGTCCTCCAAGCAGAGGTTTTCCAACGAGTGGTGAGCCTCTTTTGCGAGACACTCTGGGAGCAGGGTTCTCCTTTGTTACAACCCTTCGTCAGGATTGGGGAGAGCGGAAGAAACTGGACGCGGGTAGTGAACCTGCTTCGGTCATTGGCGGAGACTCCTCTGGAACAGGTAGCAAGCATCCTTCCCGGAGCGGAGGAGTTCATCGACGGGGCGAATCGCCGAATGCTCCACCAGTTCGTGGAAAGGTTGTATGACTTCTGGAGGTCTTTTGATCGCTTCATCGTGCTGCATTCCGAGCCGGGACCGAGCAGCCTCGATCAACGGCCGTATCGATCATTTAATGCTACCGTGGAAGCGTTTACCCAGGCCGTGCGGGGGGCATATCGAGACCTCGGCGAGAACATCACGGGAGACAAACCAAGAGTCTACCGGCAGGTCTCGGCAGGCTGTAACGTTGGACTTATCTCTGTACCACGGACTTCCCGAATGCCTGAAGAGTGTGAAGCACTCCTCAGAGACATATCGTTCATTCGCCAGGTCTGGATTACTCCTCCCCTGATCATTGATCCGCCCATGAACAAGCGTACAGGGCAGTTCAAGAAGGTGGACACGAACCCGTTGGCCGGGCTTTCTCCGGCAGCCGAGAAATGGCTATGCTATCCGGCCCAGGTTGGCCCCCTTGTCATCTTTGTCTATTTTCATCAGCGGTTTATGGGACTCGGTTGCGCATTGGCCAACCTGTTCGAGATCGCCACGGATGAACAGATAGCTCGGGGGCCGGACGCCATTTACCTGTACGGAGCTGAGCCGGAGGCTCTGAGCTGGTTCGGCGACCTACCAACGGTGTTCTACGACGATGAGGCGAACAATCTCCTGCTTGCCGCCGTTCCCGGGGAAGATCGGTTCGGATATTTCGGATACTTGAAAAAGATGGTCCTCACCCTTCACAACATCGTGATGATGAAGCGTGGTCGCATGCCTTATCACGGCGCAATGGTCCGCATCTCACTGAAAGGTGGTGCAGGGGCAAACGTGCTTATCATTGGCGATACGGCGGCGGGCAAGTCGGAATCATTGGAAGCCTTTCGCATTCTGGGCAGGGAGCATATCCGAGAACTCAGAGTGATAGCCGACGACATGGGGTCTCTTGAAGTCACGAGTGACGGCTCCATTCTGGCGTATGGAAGCGAAATAGGAGCCTTTATCAGACTTGACGATCTGCAACAAGGATACGCCTTCGAGCAGATTGACCGGGCCATCATTATGAGTCCACAAAAGGTCAACGCCCGTGTTGTCCTCCCGATTACCACTCTTGATGAAGTGTTGAAGGGGTATCCGGTCGACTACCTCTTGTATGCAAACAACTACGAAGAAGTCGATGAAGATCACCCTGTGCTGGAAAGGTTCAGCGATGCGGATCGCGCATTGGCCGTGTTCCGTGATGGTGCCGCCATGGCCAAGGGAACCACGACCGCTACGGGACTGGTGCACAGTTATTTCGCCAACATATTTGGACCGCCCCAATACCGAGAATTGCACGAAGACTTGGCTCACCAAGTTTTCAATAGGGCTTTCGACGCAGGCGTGTACGTGGGCCAACTCCGGACCAGACTCGGTATAGAGGGCTACGAAAACCAGGGTCCACTGGAAGCCGCCAAGGCTCTCTTTCGAAAAATATCCCACACAGAGGAGGGAAATGGGGCTCAGACCAAGTAATGCTTTGCAGACCGCGGCTCCACCGCGGCAAAACCGGCGAATCGCATGCGTGCGAATCATCTTGACTCGGATCAACACATGCGTGTCATTCAACGACACCAGGCGTTACGTCGCCGCGCGAAAATAGGAAGGAGGCCATATATCATGGTGCCGAGCGATTTGAGTTATCCGAAAAAAGTCCGTGTCGGGGACATCAGTGTTCGGGACGGGTTCCAGCACGAGGAGATCTGGATACCGACCGACGCCAAGGTCTTCTATCTCGAAGAACTGATCCTCTGCGGCATCAAACACCTTGAGGTGACGAATTTCGGAAATCCGATGCTGATGCCTCAGTTTAAGGACGCTGATGAGGTTCTCAAGAGACTGAGAGATTCGAAAAAGCTCTCACGTGCCGGTGTGAACTGGCATGACATTGTTCTTACGGTGGTAACCATAAGAGAGAAATCCGTAGACCGGGCGGTGGCGGCACGCAAGGAGGGCTGGGGACCGGATCGATTATTGATGATGGTGTCTACCGATGAGGAACACCACTACGCCAACTCCTCCACGACGCTCCCGCAGTACTGGACGGAGGCCAAGCGGTGCATCGACAAGGCGAAAGACTCGGGAATGCAATTCAACGGCACCGTCTCGACCATTTGGGGATCACCGATTTCCGGGCCGACCGAACTCCGGGAGGCGGTAGAATTCACGAAACACTGGTTGTCATTGGGCGCAACGGACATAGAGCACGCGGACCACGACGGGAGCGCTCCCCCCAATCAAGTGTACAAATATTTCTCCATGATCGTGAACGAGATCCCCGATGAAAGCCGGCACATTGCTCATTTCCACGTGACCCGAGGTTGGGGAACGGCTAACGTGTTGGCTGCTCTACAGGCGGGAATCGTTAACTTTGAAGCGACTCTGGGAGGCCTTGGGGGGCAACCCGCCAACTTTCTGGATCGCGTTCCCGTGGGAGGGACCGGGACATATTACTATCGCGATCCCAACGTTGTCGGTCTGCAATGTATCGAAGATATGGTCGTCATGATGGACGAAATGGGGATCGACACCGGAATAGACGTGGACCGACTGCTCGATCTCGGCACGATGATGGAAAAGACCATTGGAAGACGGTTGAGGTCGGAATCCATCTTGAATCGACGCATCCCCAAGAAGCCCCGCGACGAGTTCAAGCGTGCGGGTCTTGCAGAGTTGAAGAAGAGGTTGGGTGAGGAGCCCGGGCAGAAGTTTCCTCGTGACTAAGTGCTCTGAGGCATACATACTGTCGCGCATCCCCGTAAACGCTCGGTAGCGTCCCGTCCTGCGTTCTGCGCGGGATGCCGGGCGTGGGTCGGGGCAACCCCATAGGCGTTCACATAAGCCTGTACGCAGTACGGTTCAACGGAACACTCTTGACGTCCCGAAGGGACACGTCCCGCGCCTCGCGGGATTAGCCGGGCCTTTTAGGCCCGGAAATCGACGGTCGAGTATGGAAACGCGTCCTGAAAGGACGCCGCAGACATCTCCATTGTAAAAGCGTTTACGTGCGCCGTCCCT
This sequence comes from Desulfomonilaceae bacterium, assembly GCA_031082285.1. Taxonomy (GTDB): domain Bacteria; phylum Desulfobacterota; class Desulfomonilia; order Desulfomonilales; family Desulfomonilaceae; genus JAVHLK01. The sequence goes on along the minus strand of JAVHLK010000028.1, from coordinate 50,668 downwards.
TCGGGACGGAAATCCGTTTCAGGTGTTCCCACTTTTCCGACCCATGATGCCCGTGCAGCATGGTTTGATTAGCCAAGTTCAAAGCTTGTCACGCCGAACCATTTGTCCAGTGGAACGGCCGGTTCTTCTCCGTTGTACATTCGCGTGGTCCGAAACACTTCCGTGATGCCGTAGCTTTGAGCAATACGGACCGCTTCGGGATTTCGTTCCGGCGTGTCCAGATAGACATTCGCGCCCGGTTTCACCTCTCTTGTCAGTGCCTCGAACACCGCCCGGGCGTATTGCGCGTTGTCCGCAAACAGGGGACCGATCTTGAATCCTTCCCGGCATTGCCGTACGACGCCGTATGCCGCGAGTTCGTCATCCCGGATAATGCCCAAGGCTCGGGAGCCGGGCCGGCTTATCCAACATTTCAGAAAGTTCTCTCTCGAAAACCCGAAAACCTTACGATCATATACCGTTACCAGCGAAAACGGCACTTGGGAAACTTCGCTGATTTCGGAAGACTGAACAAACCGTTCACCTTTGGTCCACCGAAACCGATAGTTCGTGTACGCGGGTTTGAACTCGGGCTTCTTGTGGGACACGAGATCCGGCCTGACACTGTCAAGCCCTATACAGCGATTCTCCAAGTATCGCAGGCCCGCGTCCCACAACTGAACCCCGTACGTTCTGTTGCGGACTTCCGGCTTCACCATGTAGAATCCCATGAATCCGTACGACTCGCCATATGCAACCGCGGAAACCATTCCAACAGGCTTGTCATCCAACAATCCAATCAGAAAACCGTTCGGATCCGCCGCATAGAAACACTCGGCATCGTGGACGCCGGGATTCCAACCCTCTGCTTCGGCCCAATCTATTGCCAGGTCGATTTCGTTTCTCTCCATTCGGCGAATTGAAAAAGCGGCCGCATTCATATCAGAGCTCCTCTGCGAATAGTGCCCCGTGCCGAGCGTGCTTCCATCGGCTCGGTTCCGTACAAGTGTATCATGGGGGTTGGTGCTGCAAGAACCAAATAAATCTGCATCCACCTCGGAGTCGCCCTGAGACCTCCGAACGCCTATTCCTATGCTTTTCCCGGTCATCAAAGGGGGATTGATCGACCCGGACGGTCGCACGTCGGTCCATTGGGTTTCATACCGGAAGGAGCGGGAAGGGGCTGCCGAAGCGGGGATGTGTGCCGTGAATTCGACACCGTCTCTCGGAAAATGTGCACTCAGTCCTTGACGAACTCCGGGTACAGCTTTCTCGCACATTCGGGGCAGATGCCGTGACTGAACTCCGCTTCCGAGTGGTCTCGTATGTAGGCCTCGATCTGCCGCCAGTACCCTTTGTCGTCACGTATCTTCTTGCAGGACGCGCAGATGGGCAGCAGGCCGCTGAGTTTCTTCACCTGGGCGAGGGCCTTCATGAGTTCCATAATCACCTTTTCCTTCTCCTGCTGGGCCCGCTCACGTTCCGCCACTTCCTTCGTCAATTCTTCGTTTGCTTTGCGCAGTTGAGCGGTCCTTCGTTCCACTCTGTCTTCGAGTTCCAACCTAAGTGATTCATTGACACGGAGTTGCACTTTCTCACGGGTAAGATCTTCAATGAGAACAAGAACATATCGCTCTCTCGTGATCCTGATGGGACGAAACGTCAATCTGGCCCAGACCGGGGAATTGTCTATCCTCAAGGTACCTTCCGCAACTCGCGGTTTCCTGTCCGAAAATACCTGTTTCAGCATCGATTCCGCCTGTTCCACTGAGGACGGTCCCCCCAGGAGACTCACAAACGGTTTTCCTTGGATCTTCTCATAGGCCGGCGCCAGCCTTCCACACGCTTGATTTGCCACCGTCACACGCAGCGATTCTTCCACCAATAGGGTGGGGATTGGGAGCGCCTGGACAACCTTGCCGAACGTAGTGGCCCATATCCCGCTTCTGACGTCGAAGCTGCCTGAACTCGTCACGTCTCTAGTCAGGAGTGACTTGAGTTCTATGGACTCGGTGCTCTCGAACCCCGCTCGCCTTACCGGAGCAATCGGATCCAACTCACGGAAGAAGTCAACGGGTATGGTCGTGTTGCCGTGGATTTCCGAAGTTGAACCGGACGTGGCCTCGCTTAACCGCTCGGCTTCCAGTCCGGAATGAGGCTCCCGCAATGACCCCGGCTCGTCTGTCAGACCTGTTCTCGACTTGTCTTTCGATTCCATGGCAACCTCTGTCTTCCGAAGGATACGACGAGACAATTATTTGACAACTAAGCGTCCGGAATGTTTTCATATTTTCAAGAATAATCGTGCCATTACCGTGCGGCCGGCTGGGAAAGCCATCTTCTTGACCTGGGAAAAAGGCGTGAGACTAGTACTGCTCTGCACAATGGACGATGCCGCGGAATTATGGTTCCCGGAGTTTGCATGGAGACTCACAGAGACCGGACCTTGTCCGGCCTGTTCCGGGAGACTGCCATCCGAAAGAGGTAGTGAAATCAGGCTCGTTAACTTTCGATACGAGCGAAGGCATGACAGGGAACTCAAGAGTGAGTACACTTGAAGACAAGATGAAGGGGCCCATGTGCGCAAATGTTCAAGAGCCCGGCCGCTGACCGGTCGCCAACGGGGAAGATCCTTGGATTATTCCAGGTCTGGGGGAATATTATCCGGACGTTAATGTCTCGAAAGCTACAACATGCAAGAACCGGCTCATAATTCAGAAGTACGTATTGTTCACCTGTCCGACCTCCATTTTGGAACCGTCTTGCCAAAATTGATTGAACCCTTGGTAGGATTAATCATTGAGCTTTGTCCCCGGGTGCTGGTCGTGTCAGGAGACCTGACGCAGAGGGCGAAGAGTTCTCAGTTTGCGGCAGCGGCTGCTTTCATGAAGCGCATTCCCGTTTCAAAGGTGGTGGTACCGGGTAACCATGACATTAAGTTGTGGAACGTAATCCGTCGTTTTGTGGACCCACTCACGAACTATCGTCGATATTTCGGAGAAAAGGTGGAACCTATGTACCAGGATAATGACATTGTCGTCATCGGGGTCAACACCGCCCGCTCATTGACTTGGAAGGGAGGGCGCATATCCTATGTGCAGATGAACAGGCTGTCCTCTCGTCTTGTAGAGGTACCAGCGAATGTGTTCAAAGTGGTTGTCATGCACCATCCGATCATCCCTCTGTCACAAGGAACCGTAATTCCGGCCGTTGGGAGGTCCAGGAAAGCGCGCGATATCCTGGAGAGCGTCCGAACAGACGTCATCATGGCCGGTCACGCTCACCACCGACACGCATGCCGTACCGAACGGCAATTGGAAACATCAGAGCACTCAATCTTAGTGATTCAGGCAGGAACCGCTCTGTCACGCCGGAATCGAGGAATGCCGAACAGTTTCAATGTGGTAGATGTCAAAGGAGAAGCGGTGACCGTAACTCCCTATGAATGGTTGGAAACACGCAGTGATTTCAAAGCCGTTTCGAGCATTCGCTTTGCGAAGCGTGGCATCTGGGAACAGGCAACTGAGGAACCTGAATGTCAGGCGGACAATTGAAGGGCAGCCATTGGTAACCGGCATGTCAACAGATCGATCAACTCCGGCCGACATCATTATCCATGTGGTGGCCAACTTCAAAGCAGGGCTATTGCCTAGAAACAGTAGCCGTGAGATCCTGGCCTCCTTCTCGAGATACCCGCACGTGACCTGCCGGATTGACGACTGTCAAGATCCTGGAGGCACTCCTGCATCCGTTGACCGAGCTCTCGAAACATCTGCGCAAATTGTTGTCGCAGCGGGGGGCGACGGAACAGTGAGCTCCGTGGCAGATCTCCTTGTGGGCAAAAACGTCGAATTGGGAGTACTGCCGCTGGGCACCTTCAACAATTTTGCAAAGGACCTGGGAATACCTCTTGATCTGGATAGAGCCGTAGACACGGTGTGCGCGGGCATGACAACCCCCATTGACTTGGGCGAGGTCAATGGCCGATACTTCATCAACAACGTCAGCTTGGGAGCCTATCCCAAGGTGGTGCAACTGCGCGACCGATTGAGAAAGTTCATTGGCAAATGGCCGGCCATGATTCCGGCGATTCTATTCGTATTGTTGAGGATGCCCTGGTTTCGGGTGCATATGGAATGGAATGGACATCGGACACGACGGTTCGTCCCGCTACTTTTTGTGGGGAACAACCCGTACGAGACAACATGGCCGGAAGTGGGAAGAAGGCAGGGGATCGGAAAAGGCGTACTGTGGTTGATGTTTTTCAAGAAGTTGGGTTTCTTCAGCGTGATGAGGGATGCGTTACCGGCTCTGTCGGGCCGCATATGGAAGGCCGAAGATCTGGAGGTCCTGGAGACAACGGAACTTACGGTTCGTTCGTCACGGCACCGCTTAACTGTCGCCCTCGACGGCGAGACCTTCCGGCAACATACCCCGTTGATCTTTCGGTCTCATCATGCGGCTCTCAAGGTACGTGTTCCCAGCCGCGATGAATATGCCGAAGATCTCAAATGAAAAACAACGGATGCAATTCGTGAAATCCACGGCTACACGAGGGAGCGGTACAGAAAGCTTGAGTTGGTATATGGCCGGCTCACGGCCCCGGCATTTCGGCGCCGGCCTGCCCATACGGGAGGTTATGCCGGCCATTGGGAAGGCCTTGATCGCCGCGCGGAGTCTCACGACCTTGAAAACTTGGCCAAGAGCCGGTCGACTGCATCCCCGTACGGGTCACCGTTGACTCGTTTCGCCGGCCCATCCGTCACCAACGGGTCGGTTAGTCCTGGAGCAACGAACAGGCCATCGCGCAGCCGGTGACATCACCGCTCGAATCTTGCCGACAGAAATCAAGGCAACGGTCAGGCCTTGTCCACATCTCATGACTTGGCGAAGAATCCGTTATCTCGCCGCTCACACTTGAGGACCTTGTCCGAGCCACCCAGAGGAACAGGGCGCCCAAGGACAGGACAACGATCACGAGGAAAATCAGTAATTCCGTCATGTTCTTTTCCTTTCTTCAGACGTATGGGCATCACGCCCAGTTCACCATTCTTGGTATTCTTGGTCCTGTGCAGCGGCGCTCACCACGCCATGTATACTCGCATGGCCTCGGCGGCACCCCTGCACCCATGCCGGCCGGCTGTTGACGGAGACTATTCCGTCAAAGTGACGTCTCACGCACACAATTGCGCGCCCCGTCTCAATAGAATGCCCAGCCCAACAGCAAGATGGTAGTCAGTCCCAGCGCAATCGCGCCGGCGTACAATCCGAATCGTTTTGTGATGAAGAGCATTACGGCCTCCTCCGGATACACACCCGTTTCCAAAGATGATCTTCTATGTAGAAGTATTTGTATTCACTTGCGACAAGTCAAATACATGATCGGCAGAGGGGACGCGTAGGAGGAATGCATTTAACGAAAATACTCCGAACGTTTCCGACGGAGGCCGGCGCCGGCAAGGCAGGAGCAGTGTTCGTTCAATACGTCAACGTACTTCCGCCGTGGAGTACGTGTGGAACCGACCCCGTAGTGCGCGTTTGAGTCAATGCGGTAGGGTGTTCCGCACCAGTGCGGAACCGCCCCTTTCCTTTCACAATTTCGAAGTTCGATCGGTGACCGGATCCCGATCAGTGACCGTGCTTCATCTTGAGCAAACCCTTCTTCGGCTTCAAGTCGGACAATCCCACTTCGGCAAAGGTCACAATCTTCTTGCCGTGATGGGCCTTCATGAACTCGTCGGCACCGGCTTTGTCGGCAAAGGGTACGACCTCCGGTCCCATCGAGCCTTTCAAGTCGCTTCCCAGCACGTATACCGCCTCCTTGGCGTCGATGAATTGCTTCGTGCCGTACTGGGTCACATAGACGTGCTGAACTGCTTCCCGATCGAATCCATATTTCTTCGGATCGAGCAGATACCTGAACATGTCGCCGGTACTGTCGAATCCCACTACCTTGCCGTCCTTGAAAACCGCCGCGGCGGGTCCCAACTTGCCGGATGCGAGTTCCATGTTGCATACGGGGCATTTCACCGTAAGATCGAGCTTGGCACCGTTGGGAAGCGTCACCGCTTCCGCCCAAGCCGGCGCGGGAATCATTGCCGAACACACTACGATCGCACACAGATAGATCAATTTGTTTTGCCGGATTTTCATGTTACTGCTCCTTTTTGCTTAACGGCTAATCTTGCCTTGAATTGCAGCTCCTTCACCAGGCAGTAGATCGTGGGAACCACAAAAATAGTAATCATATCGATGCACATTCCTCCGAAGCTGGGCAAGGCCATCGGCACCATGACGTCTGCGCCTTTGCCCTGAGACGTTAATACCGGTACAAGGGCAAGGATAGTGGTGGCCGTGGTCATCAGGGCCGGCCGTACCCGTTTTTCGCCGGCTTCCAGGGTGGCTTCTCTGATTTCCTCGATGCTCGAGAATTCCTGCTTCTCAAAGACCTGGTCGAGGTACGTCGAGTAGATGACTCCGTCGTTGGTGGCTATCCCGAACAGGGCCAGGAACCCCACCCATACGGCAACGCTCAAGTTGTACGGCCGTACCTGAAACAGATCGCGCATGTTCGTTCCGAAAACCGCAAAATCAAGGAACCACGGCTGGCTGTACAGCCAGAGCATCATGAACCCGCCCGACCATGCGACGAAAATTCCCGAGAATACGTTCAGAGAAGTGGGGACGGACCTGAACTGCAGATAGAGGACCAGAAAGATGAGCAGAAGCGCCAGAGGAATGACGATCCTCAGCGTCCTTTCGGACCTCACTTGGTTCTCGTACGACCCCGCGAATGAGAACGACGTTCCCGGAGGCATCTTGAGTTCTCCGGTCGCGATCTTATGCTTCAAGTAGTTGTCAGCAGCGACAACCACGTCCACTTCGGCCGCGTCCGTACGCTTGTCGAACAGGACGTAACTCACGAGAAAGGTGTCCTCGCTCTTGACGTTCATGGGACCTCGAGTGTAATTGATCGTCGCGACGAGGTTGATGGGTACTTGGACTCCGTTTTGTCCCGGCACGAGGATGCGACCGATTGCTTCAAGGGAATCCCGCAATTCGCGCTGATACCGTATGCGCACCGGGTAACGCTCGCGACCTTCCACGGTGGTGGTGATCCGCTTGCCGCCGATGGCTATTTCGATCACGTCTTGTACGTCCTGAATCCTGATTCCGTATCTGGCAATGGCCCGTCGGTCGATGTCGATTTCGAGGTACGGGTTGCCCACCACCCGGTCCGCTATGACCGATGCGGGTTCAACCAAAGGCACCTCTTTGAGGAAGCGTTCGATCTCGAACCCGACCCGCTCCACTTCTTCGAGGCTGCTGCCCCGGATCTTGACCCCCATTGCGGCGCGCATTCCGCTCTGGAGCATGACGACGCGGGCCGCAATGGGCTGCAGTTTCGGCGCCGAGGTGGAGCCGGGGAGTTGTGCAACCCTGACGATCTCTTTCCACAAGTCGTCCGGCGACTTGATTCGGGGTCGCCAATTTCGAACGGGCATTCCGGTCTCGGGATCGAGGACTTTCTCTCCCGTTTCGGGATCGACCTTGTACTCAGGCAAGTATGTGATGACCGTCTCGACCATGGATAAAGGCGCGGGATCGAGTGCACTCTCCACTCGACCTATCTTGCCCACCACGGACTCCACTTCCGGTATGGATCTGATGGCCAGGTCCTGCTTCTGAATTACGTCCAGCGCCTCACCGATGGACGCGTGAGGCATGGTCGTCGGCATGAAGAGAAACGAACCTTCATCAAGCGAAGGCATGAACTCCTTTCCGAGACCGGGAAACATGTGGGACAGCTTTGACCAAAGCCTTGTATCTCGGATGATGTTGCCCCGCGCAGGCGCGCCGTAATCAGGAGTGACCGCGTCGCTCTTTGGAGCCGGGCCGTGATCGTGTTGAGCCGTCACGACGGGACCGGGAGGTCCGAGGATGCGGTCCGCGGTCCAGGGAATGAACGAGAACACGCGGTCGAACCCGAGCCATATCGTTGCGCCGAACAACACCAGTGAGAGGGGCAGAACGAGAAACGCGGCCTTATGGTCGAGACACCACCGCAGGAACGGCCTATAGAAAGCGGTGAAGACCTTTCTGACGCCGAGCAGTCCGAAGATAATTCCCGAGGTAAAGATGAGGTTGCGCACGAATCCGGTCTGAGGGCCAAGAGGCTGCCAATGGGCGGTGAGAATGACGACCACGAAGATCAGGGCCGCCGTGTTCAGAACTCTTGTGGTCTGGTTACTTACGGATGGGGGTGCAAAGAGTCCCGCACCCTTGATCACCGCCACAAGAAGCAGCGGCGCCCCAATCCACCAGGAAAGGGTCGTCCCGGTCCAAATCCCTGCGGCCGCGACTGCCGTGTACATGAGGATGAGCGTGTTCTTGCGGAAGTTTCGCTTCGTGAACACGACGTGCGCCAATGGGGGTATCAAGGCAAGGGCAAGGACGAGAGACGCCCCGACGGCAAAGGTCTTGGTAAACGCCACCGGTTTGAAGAGCTTTCCCTCGGGCCCGGTGAGGGCAAAGACCGGGATGAAGGAAATGATGGTGGTGAGCGATGAGGTCATGACCGCTCCACCCACCTCGGACGCGGCATCCCGTACCATCGCGAGGGTGCTCTTTCCCGGTGGATCGTTCTCGATATGACGCAGAATGTTCTCACTGAGTATGATCCCCATGTCCACCATGACGCCGATCGCGATGGCAATTCCTGACAATGCCATAATGTTGGCGTCGATCCCTACCATCTTCATCACGCCGAACGTAAAAAGGACCGCCAGCGGCAGAACAGTGGAAATCAACGCTGAACTGACCAGGTGGTTGACCATCACGATCACTACGATGATGGTGACGAGAATCTCTTCGGTGAGGGCCTTCTTGAGCGTTTCAAGCGTCTGGTGGATGAGCTCGGTGCGGTCGTAGAAAGGAACGATCCTCACCCGAGAGACCTTTCCATTGGGAAGTGTTCGCGTCGGCAAACCGGGAGAGATCTCCTCGATCTTCTTCTTGACGTTCTTGATAATCTGAAGGGGATTTTCCCCAAAGCGAACGACCACCACCCCCCCCACCACTTCCGCGCCTTCCTTGTCAAGCGCTCCGCGGCGCATGGCCGGCCCGAGGTTAACCGTCGCTACGTCCTTGATGAACAGCGGGACATTTTCATTTACCTTGACCACGCTTTGTTCGAGATCCGACACGGACTTGATGAATCCGAGGCCGCGAATGGCATATTCGGTTCTGTTGACTTCGATCGTTCCGGCGCCGACATCGAGGTTTGCCATTCGCACCGCATCGAACACTTCGGGTAAGGTTATGGAGTGAGCCCGCATGGCATCGGGGTTGATGTCCACTTGGTACTCCTTGACGTACCCGCCGACCGACGCAACCTCACTCACCCCTCCTGCGGATTGCAGCGCGTATCGCACGTAGTAGTCTTGGATGGAACGAAGCTCGTCCAACCCAAACCCTTCGCCTTCGAGGGTATACCAGAATACTTGTCCCAAAGCCGTGGCATCGGGCCCCAGGATCGGCTGGACCCCTTCCGGCAAAGTTCCCGACGGCAGCGAGTTCAGCTTCTCCAGGATTCGCGATCTGGACCAGTAAAAATCGATCTCCTCGCTGAAGATAATGTAAATGGTCGAGAAGCCGAAAAAGGAATTACTCCGGATAGACTTGACTCCCGGAATTCCGAGGAGAGAGACGGTGAGAGGGTATGTAATCTGATCCTCGACGTCTTTGGGAGAACGCCCTTCCCACGTAGTGAACACAATCTGTTGATTCTCGCCGATGTCGGGGATTGCGTCCACCGGCACCGGATTGCGCGGCAACCAGGGAATATCCCAATCGAAAGGCGCGACCATCACTCCGGATACGATCACGAGGATCAGAATGGCCGTCGCGAAGAGCTTCTGTTGAACCCAGAAACGCATCACGGGTGCAAATAACGATTTTCCGGCCGCACCATGAAGCGCTTCCGGGGGATGATCACTCGAGGATTTCATTTTCCGGCGGCCTCCATTCCGGATTCCTCTGTGCCGGCACCTCCACCGGATGAGCCGGTCCGATCGGTCTCGGAAGAATCGTGTGCTTCACCGGTAGGAGATACGGCCGGAGGCACTCCGGGGATCCTCTCTAAAATCTCCCCGCATTGAAGCATGACCTGCCCCTGGTAAGGCTTGCGACCAAAATACGGATTCTTGGGATCCTCGGTCGATTCCATCCAGTATGCACCTTCCTCGTCCAAGCTCATTGGGCAATGGTACAAAACGATCGGCTCATTCCTGACGTGACGAAAGCTCATAAGCGCTCTGGCCAAGGCCTCGGAGAGAGGAGCAAACGCCTTTCGTTGACCTTCCACATCTTCTGCGGCCGCAACGGCATCCAGGCTTGCGGTCATCTCAGCGGAGAGATCTTTCCACGTTCGCGCCGCGGTTTCGCTCAAGCCCGCCGTATCAATCACTTCGACCGCGGTCCCCATGCTTTGCGAATGCTCCACGGCAAGATCGGTCCTCTCTTCGACAAGGGCATCCTTGAGGGCCAGATACTCGCTGAAGACAGGGGTGAACTTCTCTATGAAATCACGGGGAGCTTCGATCCGGGCGACCGCCTCCTCTTCCCGGGGCTCCTCTTTCGCGGCTGTACGGCCTTCTTCCGGCCCCTCGATCTCATTCATCATGCTGGGTCGGGCGAGGATCTGCATGGCGCTGTCGATCTTGAAATTGCCTTTCACTACGACCCGATCGCCTTCCTTGAGCCCTTCATAGACGACGTACTTATCTCCCGCTCTCGGACCGAGCACGACCTGTCGCAATTCATAGGTCGGTCTCTCCGCACCCGGTACTTCGACGTACACTATGGCTCGCGTGCCCGTAATCAGGGGTGCTGTTGCGGGAATGACAAGAGGAAGTTCGGGTTGGTCATCCTGTGAATATCCGAACGCCGATGCAGGTTTAAGAGGTACTTTGCTGTCCGGGCAGATACCCGGTTCGGAGCTTGGTTGATCGCGGGGATGCACCGGGCAGATATACTTTCCGGTCCACTCGGACTTGACCACCTTGCCGGCGGCATCGATCTCGGCTTCAAGTTCCGCGCTCACGAACATGCCGGGCTTCAGGAGCAAGTCCGGGTTTGACGCTTCCACTCGTATCTTGACCGAGCGCGTCCGTCCTTCCAACGTAGGGTCGATGAAGAGCACCTTTCCCTTGAATCGCTTGCCCGGAAGGGCCGGAGTTGTAAACGTTACGTCCTGACCGTACCTGATCCAGGGAAGGTCCGTCTCGTACGCATCCATCTTGATCCAGACGTGTGAGAGATCGTTGATGCTGTACATTTCGGTCCCTTCCTTCACGAACTGTCCCAGGACCGCGATTCGCTTCATGACGACGCCGCTGATGGGCGCCCGCAGAGTGACGTACAGAATGGGTTTTCCCCCGAGTTTGATCCGCTCCACTTGTTCCCTGGTGAGCCCTTGTTGGATCAGCTTTTCCTCGGCGCCGGTCATGAAGTCCTCATCCGGTTCGGAAGACCGCGTGGCCTCGAAAAGCTCCACCTGACTCGTGATAAGGGTGGGACTCCAGATCTTGACCATGGGATCGCCCTCTTTCACTTGTGTCCCCGTGAAATTGACGTAGATCTCATCGAGCCGGCCGTCGACACGGGAAGTGAGAGCTGCTATCCGAGTCTCGTCCTCGAAAACCATGCCCACCATGCGAACCACGACCTTGGCCTGTTCCCGTTTGACCACATCGGTCTCAACTTCTGCAAGCCTCTTGGCGGTTTCCGACATGGTGTACGTGGTCAGGCCGGCGGTCGACGAATCGGTGTCTTCGGACGTAAGAGGGATGAGGTCCATGAAGCAGATGGGGCACTTCCCGGGCTTCGGCAGCCTAATCTGGGGATGCATCGAACAGGTCCAGATTGATGATTTCGCGACGGTCTTCTCTTCGTGATCGTGATGCTGCGCTTCCTTCATGCGGCTATCCACATCCGCGGAGCGATCCACACTTCCGGACAGGAAGTAACCGAGTCCAAACGCAGCACCAACAAGACTTATAAGCACCATTGCCTTCGCGAGCTTCTTCAATGGCCGGGACGGCATTCCGCTCTCACTCATCGTTCGCAACCTCGGATCTAAGGACATTCTTTGAGGAACAGTAACTCCACTCTACGCACACATTCGTTACCATCTCCTGGGCAGTCAACATTTATCCGGCTCTCACGCGGCCGGAAGAAGCGTAATAGATGGGACACCTTTGATCGGAATGTGTTTTTCCGAATGACCATTTTTTATGTGTGCGTGTTGCCGACGCCCGAAGTTCAACTCGACTCCCGGCGTTCTTCAGTGAACAATAATGCCGATTCGCGGGCATGGAGCACCAATGGCCCGCCGGCGCGCCTCATGCGTTCAGAAACTCCAGAAGACGGGTATAAGCAGCACCGACATAATCCCGATCACGATGTTGAGCGGGAGGCCCATGCGAACAAAATCCGTGAACTTATATCCTCCGGCAGTGTAGACCATGAGATTGGTCTGATAACCGATGGGAGTGGCAAAACTTGCCGACGCGGCGACCATGATGGTCATCACAAATGGAAGCAGGTTCACCTGCAGGTCGTTTGCGGCGGAGAGCGCAATGGGGAAGAGCAATACCACCGCGGCATTGTTGGTAATAAGTGAAGTGAATACCGACGTCAACAGGTACATGACGGCAAGCGTTCCCCAGGGGCTTCCTCCAACGATGTTGATGAGGGTATGTGCGATCGAGCCTGCAGCACCCGTGTTCAGGAGGGCCTGACCGAATCCGAAGGAAGCCGCTATGGTCAGCAGGACCTGCCAATCCACACTCCTTCGGGCCTGCGTCCCGCTGAGGCAGCCGGTCATGATCATGGCGCCGGCCGCGAGCATTGCCGCCTCGAGCAAGGGCAACCAACGCGTGGACGCGACCAGAACCATGGATCCCAGAATCCCCAGCGCAAGAAAGGCTTTTTCGTGCCGTGGGGGTCCGGAGTCCTTGATTGGACTGACGAGAAAGAAGTCGAATTCGTTCCTCTGTTGCTCGACAAAGGAAGGCTGAGCCTCCAAAAGGAGCGTGTCGCCCGGGCGAAGAACAATATCCCCCATATTCTGTCTCAGTCGTGCTCCGTGGCGGGCCACCGCGATGACCACCGCGTTGTACCGTGACCGGAATCCCCCGGATCGGATCGATCTCCCGACCAGAGAGCATCGATGAGATACTACCGCTTCCACGAGGACCCGGTCCGAACGCGGGGAATCGAGCTTGACGATTTCCTTGGTGGCCGGTTTCAGCCCTCGTATCTTCTGCAGGTCGACCACCCCGTCCACCAGGCCGGTGAAGATCAACCGGTCGTTTGCCTCAAGAGGCTCCTGGGGCGAGACGGCGGCCAAGAGGTGTCCGGCCCTTTCTATGTCAGCCAGAAACAGGGCCGGGATGTGGCGTAACCCCGCATCTTCCACCGTCTTATTGACCAGTGGTCCGTCCGGTTCGACCATCATTTCAATGGTGTACTCGCGTGGATTCTCCCAGCAATCGATCGGCGGGACACGTTCCGGCAATAACCAACGGCCCGTGAGCACGACGAACGTGATGCCGACCACGGTACACGGTAAGCCGACCCATGCGATGTCAAAAAAGCCCAGCGGCTCCAACTGCGTATGGGATCTCACCAAACCGTCGACGATCAAGTTGGTGCTCGTGCCGATCAGGGTGCAGGTACCCCCCAGAATCGAGGCATAACTGAGTGGAATGAGTAAGCGGGATGCGTGCAAGCTGAATCGTCTTGCCCAGTCGATCACCGTGGGAATCATGATGGCAACAACCGGAGTGTTATTGAGGAACGCGCTCAGAGCAGCCACAGGAGCCATGATCCTCAATTGCGCGTCGATCGGGCCGCGCGGTCTCCCAAGCACCCGATGCATGATCAGATCGGTCCCGCCGGTGGCCCGTACGCCTGCAACCACCACATACAGCACGGCCACGGTGACCATGCCTTCATTGGAAAGGCCTGAGAGAGCTTCCGAAGGAGAGAGAACGCCCGAAACCAGGAGCACGGTGAGACCGCCCATCAGAACCGTGTCGGGACCGATGGACGTCAGTACGAGCAGACCGAGCATGAGCAACACGACTGCGAGAGTGAAGATGGCCGCGAGTGACATGAATACCTGTCAGGGGTCGGAGGGTTTCCCGAGTTCACCAAGATTGAGCTCAATCGCCGCAGTCTTCACGCGATTGCAGAGCCGAACCGCCCGACCCCGGAGGCGTGGGTTTCCCGGTGTTGGACAGTACTTTCGGCATTCCCTATGATAGAAATGACATGATCGCACGAGTTGACTTATTCGACAACCGACAGGTTGTCAAGTCCCATGGAAAGTCTTCCGCGTTCGCGGAAAGGAAGGACAAATGCCGCTTTTTGACGCAACGTTGCCCATACGGAGGGGCATGCTCACCTTTCCGGGCGATCCGCCGTTCGAGACGGAACCGGTCGTCCAACGCCGCACGGGGGGCGAGTTCAATCTTGCGCGCATCTCGATGGGAACCCATCTGGGGACTCACGTAGATCCCCCTGCCCACTACCTGGAAGGGGGCGCCACCGCGGACCTGATCCCTCTCGATCACCTTGTAGGCCCGGGGATCGTGCTCGACATGACCGGCCGAACGCAGGTGGATCGCGGTGCACTGGAGAACTCGGCTCTCGGCAATCACGTGCGGGTCTTGTTCAAGACCGATAATTCTCCGCGACTCCTTGAATCCGAATTCCATGAGGATTACGTGCACCTGACGGAGGACGGTGCGGCCTATCTGATTGACCGCGGCATCCTGATGGTGGGAAACGATTACCTGTCCATTGAACGGTATGGAAACCCGGGAGCACCTGTCCATATGGCTTTGCTCAAGGCCGGCGTGCTCATCGTGGAGGGCGTCCACCTGCTCCACGTACCCGTCGGGCCGTGCGAAATCTTTTGCCTGCCTTTGAGAATCCAGGGTGCGGACGGAGCACCCGCCAGAGTGGTCATCCGGACGTAAGGACGCCCGTGCCGACGAGTCGCCGCGACGTCGCGTCGGTGAGGGGGCCTTCGTCTGTGAGGTAGTCGGGGAAAACAACGAGAAGGTTGGAAACCTCAAGAGCCCATGTGGGCTTGCTTTCCAGAGAAACGCCGATCAAAACTCTCACCTCTTCCAAACCGGCGTCGGCTGTCAGAGCATGAAGGCCGACAGGCACATCGTCCGTGCCTTTCACATGGGCTCCATATGTCAGGACAGCTGCGAGAAGTGAAAGTTCCGGGGAATCGACCAAATTCCGTCACCCGCGCACGTTTTTTCACACGCACCGGCGTACCTTGCCCCTGCCGGTTTTCTCTTGTCGTTCCTTGCCTCACTGAATCGCGTCCCGATCTCGGCTGCCGGAATGGTCTTGCACGGTCAGGGCCCGGAGTTTACAATGGATGCCGGTTCTCGCGCAATGCCGTTGAGTTGGAGAGGAAGACATGGCTCGAGAGAGAACATTGCATCAAGACCTGGAAGGGCACCTCCTGGCGAAACTGGCGCAACATTCTTCACGGAACGGATTGACCTACGGTGAGTTGGGGAAGAAATGCGGGGGTCCGTGGAAACGCGCACTTGCACAAGCAAGAAAGATCTCGGCGAAAGAAGCCCGTGCGAGAGACGTGAAGGATTTTGTGTATGGTCTCTGGGAGCGGGGCCTAGTCTTCGTGGAACCCCCGCAAGGACGGCAGACGTCACCGCGGGTGTGGAGTCCTGCTGCCGCGGCGGCCCGTTTCCCGTTGCTGACCAGCGACCGAACGCAACCGGAACCAAACACGGGCGCGAGCGACCATGAAAGGCTTCGGGACGCTTATGACGGTTTCGCGGAAGAACGTCTGAGCGGTCATGTGCCCATATACAAGGTTCGTCGCGCTCTGGGCTGGCCTCGAGACAGATTCGACCGGGCCGTCAGAGATCTCAATGAAAGGCCGGTCCCCGAGATCGAATTGCACGCCGGCGACCCTCAGAATTACCGCGAAGATGAAATAGCGGATTCCTTCGAGCGCCGGAGCGTGCTCTACCTGCTCATGCGCTGGAGACCGGCATGAACGAACGGGGCGCGGAACCTCTTCTCAATCCTTTTGTCGCTGTTGCCGTTGGAGACCCCTTGAACTCCAAGGTGCCCGACGTGCAAGAGGTCAACAAGGAAGCATTCGAGGGCATGGTGAACCTCCTCACGGCCATTGAGCGGACTCCGAACATGGCCGCGCTGGTGTTGGGCGAGGCCGGAAGCGGCAAGACGCATCTGATAAGGAGACTTGTCTCTCTGCAAGGCGACGATCTGGTCTTCGTCTATGTCCATCCTATGAAGGATCATCGCCGCCTGTTCAGCTCGTTGCTGCAGATCATAATCGCCGCGCTCGAATATCCGCCTCCCGGCAGTTCGCAGGCATCCTCATTGTCTCAGTTGGAGATCCTGGCCGCACACGTCATGGTTGCGGCCTTTGAGGATTACCTCGGCAACCATCCCGACGATGGGGGACGCCCGTACCTGGGAACGGTAAAACGACACCCGTTCAAGATCCTCGGATTCAGGAAGTTCTCCAAATGGGACTCTCTGGTGAATCGTACGGTGAGTTTCCTTTCGCGGCACGCTTCCCTGCAAGGCCACTCAGCCAAAAGAATCCTCAGGGTCCTCTTTCAGTATCTCGACGAATCGAAACGGGAAGCCGCGGCAACCTACTTGAGCGGCTCCGATCCGGATGACGAGGGAGCCGGTTTGCTGGGCGTCAAACTGAGGGAAGGAGATTTCACCGTCGAAGCTCGGGAGGACCGATCGAAAGAAATCCTCAAGACGCTCGGAAAGCTGCTGAAGTACTACCGGCCCATGATCCTGTGTTTCGATCAGCTGGAAAACCTCAACACCGACCAATTGATCGGATCGTTCGGCAGGCTGATCAACGACATCGTGAACGAAGTCGATAACGTGCTCCCAGTGGGCTTTGTCAGGGCGGAGACGTGGGACATGCGGATGGCACCGAGTCTGGACGGGGCCGCGAAGGGACGACTCTCTTCCAACGTGTTCCACCTGAAGGGATTGAGCCTGGATCAGGCAATAGAGATCGTCCGGGCCCGACTGTCATGGGCATATACGGGTACCTCCTATCCACGACCGGACGATTTCCATCCGTTCCAACGCGCGGTCCTGGAGAAGCGCCTCCTCGGGCTCACCAGCCCCAGGGACGTGCTCGTAGAGGCAAACCGCATGTTCCAGGAAGTAACGCAAGAGATAGTCAGAATAGTGCCGGAAGATCCGTTGCGGATTCTCTTGCACTCATTCGAGACGGAGCGAGAGGGAGTGCTCGCTGATACGAAACAGCCGCCTGCTCGCAAGGATGTTCTGGTGGCTGCTCTCAATCTCCTGTTCAGATGTAGAGATCGTGGGAAAGGCTATCAGGTTTTGGCAGTCGACTCTGAAGGGCCGGTTGACTTGAAGATCCGAATCGCAGCAGGAGGAGCGGAGTCACCAATCCAGACCGTTGACCTACTCGTCGAAACCGCGAATCACTGGAATCCTCTCCAGAGGTCTCTGAACCTCTTGAGAGAACGCATCGAGGCCAACCTGTCCCAGGTCGCAGTGTTGGTCAGGGATGCCAGGCAGAAGATCCCGCCCAAGAAAGGCGGTATGCCTAAGACCGTCAAGGCCCGCGAAGCTCTGGAAGCTGCGGGAGGCCAAGTCCTTTATCTGGAATACCGTCATCTCGCCGACCTTTACGCGCTGGTCTATACCTCGGATAAGATCGGGTCCGGTGACCTGACGTACACCGCTGATTCCACGGGTGAGCGAAGACCGGTGGACAAAGCGATATTTCATTCTTTTGTCAGGGAGCATTTTCAGGGCGAGTTCCTGGCGAAGATTGACCAGGCACTGGTGGGTGGTCATAGTGACACATCTTAGAAATCCTGTATAATAAATGGGAATTGACCCGTTTGCTCCTGGGCGACAGGGAAGGAATCCAACCAGAAAATGAAGCCGACGGTATACATTGAGACCACGGTCATCAGCTATCTTTCTGCAAGACCGAGTCGCGATTTGATCATCGCTGCCCACCAGCAGATCACACATGAGTGGTGGAATACGGCACTACCCAATTTTGAGCCCTTCATTTCTCCGGTCGTGCTGGAAGAGATTTCAAGAGGGGATACCAATGCGATATCTTTGAGGCTCGAGAGTGTATCGGCTTTTCCCGTCTTGGAGGTCTTGCCTGAGGTACGCGACCTTGCAGAATCATACTTTTCTGCAATGGAAATCCCTGAAAAAGCAAGAGCAGATTCGTATCATCTGAGTTTGGCCTCATGGCACGGTATGGATTTCATGATATCGTGGAATTGTTCTCACATTGTAAGTGGTAGAGTAAGAAAGATAATCGAGCAGATTAACTCAATGCGTGGGATAAGAACGCCGATAATCTGTACTCCGGAAGAACTCATGGAGGTCTAACATGAAAAGAGATCCTCTTGTAGAAGAAGTGCGGCGAATTCGGCACAAGATCGAAGCCGGGTGCCAAAATGACCCCAACAAATACTATGAACATCTTGAGCAGGTTCAAGCGCAATACAGGGAGCGACTTGTTCGGCGAAAACCGCAGCCTGCGCCGACGCAACGGCAATTGGCAAGTTAGTGCCAACCGGGTGCTCAAGATCTCAAGATTTGTGGTCAAATCCGGTTTTGCGTCATGAGCAGATCCGTAGTGTGGTGCCTACCGGCTGTACCAAATGTCTCGTCCATTACGAATACAATACGCCCGCGTCTGACCGGTGAAACACCGGCACACGACATCCAACTCCGAAAGCGGGTGGGAAGGCTGGAACAACTGTTGAGAAAAGTCCAAAACCAGACTCGACCCCGGCTACGCCGGCTACAGTCGATACAGAAGACACAATTTGGTATTGTCTTTTTGATGGTGACCTGCTATTTATTTTTCTACACGTCGCGCCCGATGTCCGGAACGGGTTCGACCTTGTTGGTACGAACAATGGACTGATTTCCGGATGTGTAAGTTTGGTCGGATGTCGCTGACGAAACCGAAGTAACGCAAGCACAAGGATCGGTCATGTTGTTTTCCCTCCTGCTCCTTCTCCTCCTTCTTAGCCTATGGACTAGGCCGCGGGAACCTCATGCCTTTCCTGAACGAGTGACATAGAGAGTTTCAATCTCGGGAAACAACAAAGGCCATGGGGTTCCCACCCCATGGCCTTTTCTTGTTCTCATGCAAGGAGCCGGCATGCCGGCATAGTCTGGGACAGGAGAACAGATACCAATGAGCTTTCGAGTGGTTAGATGGTTGAGACAGCGGGCTGGGCGTTTCCTGAACGAAGGTCTGACGGCTTTGCGTCATCCGTAGTGAAGGAAATCCCAGCCCGGCACCCTGAGTTACTCAGTGGAACGCGCGTGCCTTGAAAGGAGGTGGTGAGACATGGGGCTTGCCGGACTACCGGATTTACATGATGCGCCCGACGAATCCGACCTAATCGATTTGACATTCCAAGAACGTTTTCGAGAAAAGAGAAAGGACGAGAATATGAGCCGTAAGATCCATGTCTTCGACACCACCCTGCGGGACGGCGAACAGGTGCCCGGAGCTAAACTCAACAAAAGGCAAAAAATAGAGATTGCCCAGCAACTGGCAAAGCTGGGCGTTGACGTCATCGAGGCGGGGTTTCCGTGTTCGTCCCCGGGGGACTTGCGGGCTGTCAAGGCTGTTTCCGAACAAGTGCGCGGGCCAATCATCGCCGGCCTTGCACGAGCCGTGGATCTGGACATCGACGCAGCCTGGGAAGCGGTAAGAGAGGCCGAACGCCCGCGTATCCACGTATTTCTGGGCTCCTCGGACGTGCATCTCCAAAAAAAGCTTCGGCAGGACCGCGAGAGTGCGCTTCAGATGGCTGTGGCCGCGGTTCGCTATGCGAAACGCTACTGCGAGGACGTAGAGTATTCCACTGAGGATGCTTCCCGGACCGATTTCGAGTACCTCTGCCGCATCGTGGACGCGGTGATTCGTGCAGGCGCCACCGTGGTCAACATTCCGGATACGGTGGGCTATGCAGTGCCCGAAGAGTTCGGGGACCTCATCCGCAGGCTCAAGGAGCATGTGCCGGCTTTGGACAAGACAACGCTCAGCGTCCATTGCCACAACGATCTCGGCCTTGCAGTCTCAAACAGCATGGCCGCAATAAGAAACGGTGCAAACCAAGTGGAATGTACCATCAACGGCACAGGAGAACGTGCGGGCAACGCGTCCCTGGAAGAGATCGTGATGATTCTCAGGACTCGCCATGCGATGTACGACGCTCACACCGACATCCGCTCCGAGGAAATCTATCGCACCAGCCGGATGGTGAGCCGTCTTATGAACGTCCCTGTCCAACCGAACAAAGCCATCGTGGGATCCAACGCGTTTGCCCATTCATCCGGTGTTCACCAGGATGGAGTCCTCAAAGACCGGAGTACTTATGAGATTATGAAGCCGGAAGACGTGGGGATTCGCCAAAGCAGGATCGTTCTTACTGCAAGATCGGGCCGTGCCGCACTGAAGCACCGTTTGAACGACCTGGGGTATAACCTCGAGCCGGATCAGTTCGAACGGATCCACAACCGTTTCCTCAACGTGGCGGACCGAAAAAAGGAGATCGGCAGCGAGGACCTGAAGTCCATCGTTGAGATCGAATTGACCAAGGTCCCGGAAACGTATACCTTCCACAGTCTTCAGATCATGAGCGGCAACACAATGGTTCCCCTGGCTTCGGTTACACTGATCAAGGAAGGCGAAGAAGTTACCGACGCGGCTGCAGGCAACGGCCCGGTGGATGCGGCATTCGCGTGTATCGACCGCATTGTGGGCCGGACCGGAATCCTGAGGGACTATGACCTCAAGGCCGTGACCATGGGCAAGGACGCGCTGGGGGAAGCAATGGTTCGCGTGGAAATCGGGGATGCCGTGTATTCGGGGATCGGCACGAGTCCGGACGTCATCGAGGCAAGCGCGCGGGCATACTTGAATGCTCACAACCGCTCGTTTGCCAATTCTCATTGAGTGAGCCGGGCGGAGTCTTGGTTTCTCGGCCGAGGGCCGCGCAAGCGGCCCATGGCCTGCTGGAATGCTTGTTAAGCACTGCTATTCACGAAATGCCTTCCCGTCTTCTCGCCGTCGCTGGATTGCCGCCGGGTGCCGCCCTCGCAATCAGAACCTCAAGAGTGTCCTTGCTCGCAAGTAAACGGCGAAGGAGCGTCAGCGGGTCGGAGTCTGCGACCCAATCCTTGCATCAGATACCAGCGCTCATCGTATCCACTTACCATCCTCTAATCGTTGGTATCACGTGTCTCGGGCAACGGTATCATTCGGATTCGCTCTTCCTCTATCACCGAGAAATGACCTTCCCAGTCCGTTCGCTTATTTAACGCCGACACTGCTATCCGAGCAACAAGACCGGGGGACTTTGGAACAACACGAAATAGGATCACCCCACTGGACGCCGGGAGTTTCGCTTGAAAAGCCAATTCACCAAAGTCCTTATCAAACGTAAGGAGTACTCGATTCCCAGACTGGGCTAACGCCAAGACATCACGGTCGCTGATACCAGGGCAATCCGTGCGTACCCAGACCACGTCATGTCCTTGAAGTCGGAGTGCTTCCACCGCATCTTTAGGGAAGTTCTCGTCCGCTGGTAAAAGCATGGATCAAGTCCCAAGAGGATAGATCTTTTCTGAGCGAAGAACATCACCGGCATAAGCCAAACATGCCTGTATGTCTTCGCGGGTCAATCCAGTGTAGTTATTCAGTATGTCTTCGTCCGACCAGCCCTGGGCCAATAAATCGATTATGAAATCGACTGATAGCCGGGTCCCTTTGACCACCGGCTTGCCTACGACTATTTCAGGATCAATGATGATGCGCTCTTGCCAAGTCATTGGGTAAGTCCTGCCTCTTCAGTATTCTGGATGACCCTTGAAGGTCCCGTTTCACGACGACTCATTGCTCTGAGCCGGTAACCTTGTCTGCGTTAGCTTCAAATTCGCGGAATAGGTCTCCCGATTCGACTTTTTCCCCGGGGTCGAGCTGGGCAAGCCCTTCCGCAATCTCTTTGCGCAGTTGGTCACGTTTCCACAACAACCCCAAGGCCTCGTGGACCACTTCCGCCTCACTCGCGTAGTTGCCCGATCTGGCGAGTGTTTGAAGCATCTCTTCGATTTCCGGGGTAATCTGTATACCCATTGCGTGAATCCCTCCGAGTGTTGGATTACTTTACGATACCACATGGTCGGACCTATTTCTACGATCCGTTCACGGCTTGTGTTATAGTCCGAGACAACGTACAAGGACGTTCACCATACAGAAGAGGCCGCGCAATGTCTGAGACACTCATAACCATTCCCGTAGATGCCGAGACTGCACGTGTGTATGACACGGCATCTCCGGAAGATCGAAAAAAGATGCAGATCCTCCTTCGGCTGCGGCTGCGTGAATTGGCCCGGTTGCCTACGGGTTCACTTGCGGAAATCATGGATGACATCGGCGCCAAGGCTCAGCAAAGAGGTTTGACTCCTGAGATCCTCGAGGCTCTACTCCGTGACGAGTGATCCTCGCTATGTCTTGGACACGAGTGTTCTTGTCAGCGCAGTCCTGTTGCCGCAGTCGATTCCCAGGCAAGCGGTAGATCGGGCATTCGCACAGGGGATCGTTCTGGCCTCTGCTGCAACCATAGCCGAAGTGGATGAAGTGCTCCATCGTCATAAGTTTGATCGCTACCTCAACGAGGAAGACAGGTTGCTGTTCCTCGTCGCATTCATTCGTAAAGTTACCCTGGTGGACGTTAACGAACATCTAGCCATCTGTCGCGATGCCAAAGACAACAAGTTTCTCGAACTTGCGGTAAGCGGTAGCGCCAATTGTATTGTGAGTGGCGACAGCGATCTCCTGATCCTCAACCCATTTCGCGGGATAGCGATCATTACTCCCCATGAGTTCGTTAAATGTTAATATGATTCTAATTCCAGATTGCTCGGCGAGTGTCTCGACCGCCACTGGATGCTCCTTCATTTACTCACGTACCTGTACCCCACCCCGTGAACCGTGGTAATCACGCATGGTGCGGCAGGATCGCGTTCGACTTTCTTCCGCAGCTGCGCGATGTGCTGATCGAGCGTGCGAGTGGTCCCGTAGTAGTTCATCCCCCACACATCATTCAACAGCCGGTCACGGCTGAGGACCTCGTTGGGATGAGAGTAGAAATACTGGAGAAGCTTCAGCTCCTTTGCGGTGAGATCCAGAGTGGTGCCCATTATCCGGGCACGATACTGGAGCGCGTCTATTTCGGCCTCACCAAAGGTGAAAAGGTCCGGGCACGGTGCGGGATTCACGGAATGATCCCGGTTTCTGCGAGATCGCCTCAGTAGTGCCGCGATCCTTGCCAAGAATTCACGCACACCGAAAGGCTTGGTGACGTAGTCGTCCGCGCCGAGTTCCAGCCCGACCACCTTGTCTATTTCCTCTCCCTTGGCGGTCAGCATCATGATCAGCTGATCTTGGTCGTGCGATCGGATGTCTCGGCACACGTCATACCCGCTCGTTCCCGGCATCATGATATCAAGAATCACGAGGTCGAACGACTCACGGTTCAGCATCTCCAGGGCCTGATTACCATCGGATGCCGGAGTCACTCGGTATCCTTCGCTCTCCAAAGTGTCGACCAGCCCCATGAGGATGTGACTGTCGTCTTCAGCTACAAGGATATGAGGAGATCTCATCAGCCGCGTTTCCCTTCCTACTGAATCAACGAAGCTCCGGAGCGTCGTAGCGGAACCGTGATAATGAAACAGCTCCCGCCGCCGGAGCGAGGGCGATGAATCAGGTCCCCGCCATGATCCCGTAGGATTCTGCGAGCAATCGGCAGCCCCAATCCTACTCCCGGCCGTGGCGTGGTCAATGAATCGTCAACACGGTGGAATTTCTCGAAAATACGCTTCCGGTGCCCTTCGGGCACGCCCGGCCCCCGATCCATGAGGTTGATTTCGCATTGACCGTCACGGACTTCCACCGTGACCGTAAGCTCCCCTCCGTCGGAAGCGTACTTTATCGCGTTGTCGATGATATTGATGAGCACTTGTTTGAGCGCATCTCGGTCGGCCCGGGCCGGGATTCTCTCTTCCGGGATCTCCTCGGTCAATGTCATTCCCGCGGCCTGGATCCGGACTCGATGCAATTCGATAATCCCACGGACGAAGCCGCTTACGTCCATCTCTTCGAGATGGTACTTCATGCGGCCCTGCTCAAGGCGGCTGAAGTCCAGGACGTTGTTTACCAATCGGCCCAATCGTTCGCTTTCCGACACGATGACCTGCAGATACCGTTTCTTTTTCTCAGGATCCTTGATCCGGTCCTCGTCCAGGAGTTCCGCGTACATACGAATGCTGGTAAGCGGCGTCTTCAGCTCGTGCGATACGTTGGACACGAACGAGCTCTTCTGTTGAGCGTCCAACCAATTGCGGTACGCTTGCCGAGTCAGAAGTGTGCCTCCCGTGACGACGGCGATGAGAAAAATCCCCAAGAGCAGCCCTGAAAGAATCACAAACCCTTGGCCGGCGCCGACTAACGGATTTCGATCGTCCATATACACTGCGATCTGCCAGTGGGGCAGATGGGGTGCCAAGGACACTGCGACCTCGGATTTCTCACCCGGTTTGACCTGCGGCTCCCCTGCCTGGTGTATGATTCTCCCACCGTCGTCAACCAGAGCGTACACCATACCTTTGGCCGCGGACTTGGGAAAATCGACTACGAGTTGCGAGAGCAACGTGACCAGTTCCAGTTCAACACCATAAACCACGTCATCCTTTGGCTTGCGAACCCATCCAATAATGTGGAGCTTGTTGTCGGAGAACCAGGGTATCCATCCTTCCGAGCTCGGCTCAGAAACCGTACCGGCACCGTGGTCCTCGGAATCCGTTTTGAACTTGCTCTGTGCCAATTGTTGAAGTTGCCGGCGACCGCTTCTCAGGCTTCGGATGTCCATGACCATGCTTTGCGGTTGCATTTCAGGCTCCCCCGGCATGTCCCGTCTCTGCCTGCGGGCGAGTCCGGATTCGGGTATCTCCCCGCCGCCGGCGCTGTCCGTGAACCAGCGGCCACTGTCGGAAAAAAGACTCTGATAACGGGCAATAAACCTCCTTTCTTCAGGCGTGGCGGAATCTTCATTCCTTGGGTACAGCAGACCGGTCTTCGGCTTCCACACGAACACGTTCCTGATGAGCGGATTGGCGTCCTTCCAATCGAGAAGCGCATCGATCGGGCTTTGTGACGGTATTCGCATTAGTGCGGCACTGAGATCGTGTTCCACCGCTTCCACGGTTACTTGGACGGTTTCCGCGATGGCCCGGGCTCTATCACGGGCAGAAGAGCGCTCCACCTGAGCCAACCGTTCTCCCTCGCCGCGGAGCAGGACAATGCCCCCGGCGGCTATGACGAGGGACGGCACGATGAGGATGAGCCAGTACAGGATTATGGAGCGCTTCTTCATGTCGTTCTATCCGGTCTCAACGGCTATACTGCTGTTGCCTGGTCTGATGGGAATCCGTTTTGAGGCTCTTTCGGGCTTTTCCGGTCATCCCTTGTGAAGATACTTGAGTTGCCTGTTCAGCGGTTTCCTTGGCTCTGATGAGGAGCTTCTCGTCCCTATATCTCCGGCCCACTTCTTTCAATCGTTCAGCAGATCGTCGCAATGCCTCGCCGGCTTCCTTGTCTCGGCCTTTGTCCGCCAACGCGACCGCATCCTCCTGGGCTATGGCGCTCAGAGTAAGTTCGTAGGCCTTTTGCACGTCCACGTTCACCGACTTCTCCACATCCGAGCGGTCCTTGCTGAATCGAATCGTCGCGCTTCCTCCGGTTTTGGACCTGCGCTGCGAAACGGCATCAGTATATGTTACCACCGCGGCGGCAATGTCCCGACGGTCCGCAACCTTCCCGCTCGGGACCTCGATCTCGATCAGCGCGTACTTTTCCTGCCCGCCATACAACTGGTTCATGGAGAGTTCCACTTTGCGATCTCTGATCCGACCATCGCGGCCGATGATGCTCACCGGCCTCACATCCTCGGGGAACTCCACGATGATGTGCACCTTTTGAGCCACCACGCTGAGCACGTCCCCGAGTTCCGCATTGAAGATCCTCGCAAGGTCCCTACTCGACTCGACAAAATAAGAATTCCCGTCGCTATTTCTGGAGAGTCGTGTCATGAGGTCCTCATTGTAGTCGAGTCCCACTCCCACGGTGGTGACCGAGATGCCCTCCTTGATCAGGGCGGCTCCCAGTCTGCCCAGTTCTTCAGGACTGCTCGGACCCACATTCGCGAGGCCGTCCGACAGGAGAATTATCCGGTTCACAAATTCACCGTCGAGGTGTTTACGCACCTCGGACGCGCTCTGGCTCACCCCCCCAAACAGCGCGGTGTTACCGCCGCCGTGTATGTCCCGGATCTTGGCTCGAATCCCATATGCATCGCCCACACGTTGCGCCGGCACCACTGTGGTCACCGTATGATCGTACGCGACCAGTGAGAAGACATCCGAAGATCCAAGACGTCCCAGGGCTTCGATTGCGGCCTCCTTGGCCTTGGCCAGTTTCTCCCCCGTCATCGAGCCCGACCTGTCCAGCGCGATCGCCAGGTTGACCGGCGGTCTCCGGGCCGTCTTCGGGGGCTTCTCCGCGTCGAGGGTGACTTTGACAACGATTGTCCGTGGGCTTCCCACGGCCAGTACGCTTCGGTCGGTCTCCACCCGGCATTTCACGCGAGGGTTCGAATCGTCGGCCGCAGCAGGTCCCAAGAGAAACCATAGCACCAAAAGGACTATGAGGACGACGCCTTCCGCCGAGTTCGCCGACACCCTGTTGCCACTGTTTGCCTTTTTCATGGTGAATCTTCCCTTCTCTTTCCAGGATAGATCGTTGCTTTCCACGCGTCGATCAAAATGGAACGGCATTGCCGTCCTAATTTCCATTGGAGCACGAAAACGGAAGGAAGTTTTCAAGGCCGCGTAAAACGATTGTAAAAGAATTGTAAACAGACCGGGGAGACTTTCCCCGTTCGAGACTTGTATCAGGGCCTGCAAATTCGAGGCGCGACTCCCATAGACTCCGTCCGGATCTCGTGACTCCCGCACTTGCCTCTGACGGCCTGAAGCACCCCGCTGAAATCATTTGACAGTAAAGCTCAATTGGGCATATTGCAGAGACGGCCCCGGATGAGGACCCGGTCCAGCTCTTTACTGATATACCGGCCATTGAGAACGACATCGTAAAGGGTCTTGAAAAGATTTTTCAAGAGGTGAGGTCATGACCGACCACCAAGACACCGTTGGTTCCATCATAGAGGACATAGTGAAAGCCATCGTAGAAACTTCCGATCCGGATCGGATCATTCTCTTCGGGTCTGCAGCACGGGGAGATGCAGGACCGGATTCGGATGTGGACCTCCTTGTCGTAGAGAAAGAGTCATCATTTCAGGGCGGGTCCCGGTGGAGCGAGTCCAGCCGCATACGAAAGGCACTCTGGCGGTTTCCCGTTCCCATAGACGTACTTCTCTTCACGCCTGAAGAGGTCGAAAAGTGGAAAGACTCGACGAACCATGTAATAGCCCGTTCCATGAGAGAAGGCAGGGTCCTCTATGATCGACCGTGAAGACGCAGAAAGGATGCTCGGCCTTGCCAAGGTGGACCTGAAGGCCATCCGGAACATGCTCTCTCCTGAAGAGTTCGAGGACTCGGTCTTCGGGTTTCACGCACAACAAGCAGTCGAGAAAGCACTCAAAGCATGGTTGACCCTGCGGGGCGTTGCCTATCCGAAAACACACGACCTTCGGCTTCTCATGAGCTTGCTCCAGACTCAGACGCATGAGGACTGCCACCCCTTTTCAAGGCTAGTAGATCTCACTGACTTCGCGGTTCAGTTTCGCTACGACTTTCCCGTGTTACCTCACGAGATCGATCGGGTTCAGGTTATTTCCGAGGTTGAGCATTTTACGGCGCATGTCGGTGGCTTGTTGGACGAAGCTGAGGCAGCACCATGAAACAGCCACTATTCACATTGGCAAAGGTTGCGACTATCGGCGGAGGCGGCACCCCCGTCGAGATGGTACAGCCGAGGTCACAGCCGGGGGCTTGCTTTGCGGGCATTTCCGGGTACACCATGCTCAATTGGTGACAAATGAGCGCGATTCTCTGAGATGCGCTTTGGGCTAAAGAGGACGAACCGCGGCTCCCGGGACGTCTCATTACATCAACTCGTCAGGCAATTAAAGCCGGCCGACGTTTCCACGAATGAACCTGCAGCCCTTTGGAAACGGTGATTTCATACGTCTGCCCCAGAGCCGGCCTGCCTATCTAAGAGACGATATTTATGAACTGAGGGTCAAAAGTGGAGGTTCGTTTCGTGCCGGAAGAAACTCCCGAACCCACTGGAATTGCAGTATAGCATCTGTCACTCGGCGTATTTCCGGCCCTGCCGCCGTTGTTCACTTGAGGAACCTTTCCATATCATAGTGGAGGAGCGCGGTCTCCCTTACGGACTATAGAAGCTTGGATGGGGGCTTGGGGAAGAACGTGGAAACGATCGAGCGACGCGCGAAATACGTCAAGCAAAGACTTGATCCCGCCCCCCCCCCCGAAAGAATGCCCCCGAGAGACGTTTAGATGAAATACATATATTTGTGGTCGAGTTCTCTGCTGATGTGCTGCTCGCGGGCCAGCGCGCAAAGGTCGGCTATCGTCACCGAATTGAAGTAGTTTATGAGCAACTTCTGCGTCTCTCCCC
Organism: Desulfomonilaceae bacterium; assembly: GCA_031082285.1. Lineage (GTDB taxonomy): Bacteria > Desulfobacterota > Desulfomonilia > Desulfomonilales > Desulfomonilaceae > JAVHLK01. The sequence goes on along the minus strand of JAVHLK010000028.1, from coordinate 21,819 downwards.
ACACGTGCCGCGTCACGCAGTGTAGAGCCATTTCACAGCCGTCATCGTCCGAGGGGTCGTGCTCCAGGCAAGCTACGGGCACGATCGGCCCTTGGGCCGCGAGCACGATGTCTCCTACCGTGATCTTGGCCGGATCGTCGGCCAAGAGGTATCCTCCACGCGGTCCACGTCTGCTCTTGAGCAGACCGGCCCTGAGAAGCTTGTTAAATATCTGCTCCAGGTATCTCTGAGAGATCCTCTGGCGGCGGGAGATGTCTTTGATCTGCGTCGGCACTCCCCCTCCATGGTACGCGACATCGAATACGGCGCGTACTGCGTATCGGCTCGTCGTGGCAATACGCATGTTGTTCTCCCGTTGCAGTCCTTTCTTGACCAAATAGATATACCATATTCATACGGTACCTTATAGCGCGTGTCAAGAAAACTCTTCGAATTCAGCCTCGGCCGACATGACGGACCTCCGATGGCCGGCCGGATCGTCTCCCCCGCGAGAAATGGCTTGAATCAAGGCTGTTTGATGCGTATACTGAGTGGCCCTGACAGTGCGCCTTCGGGGACGGCCCCCCGGATCGCAGAGGCCTATCGGCAGGTGAGGCCCAAAGTGGCGGATAAACCAAGAGTAAAGATCAAGTTGAAGGAGTTCGTGAGCGATATCAGATGCGGTCTGGACGATGAGTCCCTCATCGAGAAATATGGTCTGACCGACACGATGCTTCCCAAGGTCATTGAGCAGCTCCTTGGGGCCGGACACATTTCCGAAGAGGACCTGGCGGGTCGACACGTCCTGGATAGCACTCAGAAGGTAGCGGACTTGTTCAGTTATCCCTTTGGGTCCGACAATAACGAGTGATTACCCGGTTACGCCGGTTCACAAATGCGGCGCCGGACCTTTCGCATTGAGATTGCTGAGTCGCTCCGCGTCTCGCAAGGCCACGATCCCGGTTCTCACTGCGAGCAACGCGAAGCAATCGCATGCGTCCGGATCTTTGACCGTGTTCATGGGAGAGACGATTTAGCTCACCACCCTACCCTACCGGGTCAATGAGTTTCAGCCGTTCCATAATGCCTCGGACCGCGTTCACACAGGGGGAGTCATCGGGAAGCGCCGTAGTGGGCGTTCCCAACAGGTCGAATTCGGCCACGTTCTCATCTTCAGGAATTAGTCCGACGATTTCCAAGCCGATTTCTTCGGCCCTCTTTTCCAGCGGATGAATGTCCATCCCGGCCTTGTTGATGACCAGGCCTACTCTGAAGGTGCCGTCCACTGCGTATTCCCCGGCGACCCGGCTAAGATGTTCCGCGGTTCGGATACCCTTAACCGACGCATCCGAAACAATCAGGAGGGTTGTCAAACGATTGACGACAAGGCGGTTGATCTGTTCGATTCCGGCTTCGCAATCGATCAAGGTGATCGCATACTTGTCCGATAGAGACTGGATCCCGAACTTCAGCAGTTCATTGATTCCGCAGAAGCATCCCGGTCCCTCGGCTCGCCCGAGAACGAGGAGGGATGCCCCGCCGACCTCCATGAGGACCTCATCGTAAATGAACTCTCGCATATGCCTTTCGGAATCCGCGATTCGCCTTTTTTCCCGGGGATCTTCGATCAATTTCTTCCTGAAGAGTCCCAGGGTCTTGGTCGGCTCGGCGCCCAACGCATAGGCCAGGCTCACCGGAGGGTCCGCGTCCACCACCAGGGGCCTCACCCCTTGTTGGACAAGCAGCTTGGCCATTATGGCGGTTGTCGTGGTCTTGCCCGTACCGCCCTTTCCGGTGACGGCCAGAATCTCTCCACGAGACCTTGCATTGGAGTCCGTCTGCATGACTTCGGCTTCCTTACCCTTTTCTTATTTTCGCAATTCGCGTTCCGCGCGCTCCTGTGCGAAGAGTGCGGCGCCGAGCGCCCCCACAATCTGAGGATCCACGCCGTTCAGGTCCACGATGTCGACATCCAGGACTTTCTTCAAGCCGTGGACCACCCCCGAGTTCTTCGCGACTCCGCCGGTCATGGCCACTTCTTTGCGCACCCCTACCTTCTTTGTCATCTTGCTGATGCGCTCCGCCATGGCCTTGTTGATCCCGGCCGCGATGTCGGCCACTTCCATCCCGTCGTTGATCATGCATACCACGTCATATTGGGCCAACACACTGCACGTCTTGGTGATTCCTATGGGAGAAGAGGATTCGAAGCTCAGCGGACCCATTTCCGACAAGCTTACTCCAAGGGCCTTTGCCATTCCCTCCAGGAATCGCCCCGTACCCGCGGCACATTTGTCGTTCATGGCGAAGTCCACCATGTATCCGCGCTTGTCGACCCGAATCACCTTGCAATCCTGGCCGCCGATGTCAATCACGGTTCTCACTTCGGTGTTTGCCCAATGAGCACCCCTTCCATGACACGATATTTCGGAAATACTGCTGTGGGCAAAGGGGATCTTTTCCCGACCGTACCCGGTGCTCACGCAATAGTCGAGATCGGCCAGAGTCAGATCGGCCTTGGAAAGCGCCTTGATCATGACGTCCTGGGCCGTCTGTTCAGGTCGAGGACGGACTCTCATGATTTCGTACGTCAGTATGGAATTGTCCTTAAGTATCACGGCTTCGCCCGAAAGTGAGCCCACGTCGCATCCCGCTACGATCATTTATCCCGTCTCCCGTCTTTGTGAGGACGACGCGGCGCCAAGAGCGGCTCCGATCGCTCCAATCAGTTGAGGGTCCGTACCTGCCGCCTTGATCTCCATCCCCACGTTTGCTTCAAGCGCCTTGACCACGCCTTCGTTCTTCGCCACTCCACCGGTGACAACAATTTCCGGCTTAGCCCCCAGCCTTCTGACCATGGTGGCTGCGGCGAGCCCGAGCGCATGATTGATGCCGGCCACGATATCCGCGACGTCTTTACCTTCGTTGACGTGGGTGACGATCTCACTCTCCCGAAACACTGCGCACTGAGAACTGATTTGCACTCGCCCCTTCGCCTGCCGAGAAAGTGGACCGAGTTCATCCACGGTGAGCTCCAATGCCTGCGCGGCCAGTTCCAGGAAGAACCCCGTACCTGCGGCGCACCGGTCGTTGGAACGGTACTCAAGGACCTTTCCTTTCTCATTGATGCTGAGCACCGTGCCGGCCAACCCTCCCATGTCGACAATGGTTCTCGCCTCCGGCACGGCCCATAAGCCTCCCCGTGCCAGGCAGTTCATTAGACCCTCGCCGGTATGCGCAAACGAGATATACTTCTCACCTCGGCCCGTTCCTCCACATTCATGAATGTCCTTCATGCCGATCCCGGTTGCCGCCAGGAGACGGTCGATTGATGTGTCGACCACTTCCGCAATCTTGCCTTCGGCGGCCGCGATCTTGTGGCCGATCAGATTGCCGTTTTCCAGGAGCACGATCTTGGCGGCCATGGCTCCCACATCACATCCGAGCACAATCATAGGGAATCTCCGGCTGTCTTAGTCTTGTTTCTTGCTCACTTGCCCGGGCGCCCGTGCCGCTCACGCGTCACACGGTTGCGAAAAACTCATTCATGATGCGCTTCAACTCGGAGGGCGGCGTGAACCTCTTGTCGAACATATCCATCTCGAACCGGAGAGTGGGAATCCCGACCTCTTCTTTGATCTTGTCCGTGAGAAGCTTGTTGAGAGCCCAGAAGTGTTTACATGCCATGTGTCCCCCGATGACGAACGCGTCTATCTTGTACTCCTTGGCGATCCTCACGAAATCGCCTATCCATACGTCGGAAAACCCCATGGTCTGTCTCCCCATGGGCATGTTCAATAATCGCCATGCAAGCCCCTCGATCATCGTCTCCATATTTGTGGTATCTACGAGGCCCACCTCCGGCGAAAGATAAGTGAGCGTATCCAGGCTGTAGGTTGCCCCGTGCTCCTGCTCAAGCCAGTCAAAGAACGGGAGATCGTAGACTTCCCATGTGTATCCCCACGCGAGCCGCCGTTCCTTCTTGTCCTCCGGGATGATGCCTACTCCTGCGTCCACCCTCTCTTTGACCGTTTCGTAGAGGGTCCTGAAATAGTCCTTACCAAAGGGGGTGCCGATCTGGGTCATGAAGATGGTGTCGGCAGGTCTGTGCCAACCGGTGTCGGGACACGGCTTCTTTCGCTTCAGTTCCTGTATCTTGAGGATGTAATCGACCGTTTCATTTCCGACCTCACAGAATCCCCTCAACCGATCCTCATCAAGTTGAGCGCCGGTGAGCTTCTCCAACTCACGAATCATCCTCTTGACTTCGCCTACGGCGAACCGATGGCCCCGTTCGTTCCTGTAATATGGTGTTTCCAGCATGATCAGGGGCGCATCGAACCTCACGGAGGTCCATTCGTAAAGCTTGTTGCTCGAGTCGCACGGTGTGGCGGACTTCACGAGGAAATCCGGTTTAGGAACCATGTCCATGAGCAGATATCCGGCCGTGCCTTTCTGGGTGGAGCAGAGATGGTCCGGGTACCCTTCCGCCTCTATTCTATCGATACCGGCTTCGGCACCGTCAATGTAGAGTGCGGAATCGAGACCGCACACTACTTCGTAACAGATGGGAGCAATCCCCATGGCAAGGAGAATCTCTACGCTAATGGGAAAGTAGTGGTAACAGACAGGCCTGTTGTCATCCATGAGCGCCTCGCAGTAGTCCACGAACTTGACCACATTGTTCAGGAACGACGACGCTGTTCTCCTGTTCCGGTCCTTCAGAATGCAGTCAATCAGATCGGGCTGAACCCTATCGAAGACGTTTCTCATGTGTTCAGGCAGTATTTCCCTCACGACCTCCTTGCCGCCCCAATCGTCAAGAGACGTGAGGCCGTCTTGCTCCAAGACGAAATTGGCCAGATCCACCGTCACTCGCCAGTTGTTGAAAACCGTCCTATCCTTCCCGTTGTTCATTTTCGCTTACCTCCCGGCGATCCTCTCCATGAATGCTTCGACCCTGGTTCTCAGACGACCGGTGTCGGTGAGCATATGGTCTCGTTCCATAACCATAGTCGGTATGCCTGCGGCTTCCAGGTCATCGGCCAACATGGTGCCGTCCACGGCATGGTTGTCGCAAAACACGATTTTCTGAAGGATGACTCCGTCTACGGACGCGGCTTGCGCCGCGTCTATGGTGTATTTCAATCTGCTCTTGTACTCGTTCATCATTCGAGGACACGGGTTCTTCACATAGTACGCCCGGGTCAGTGCATCCAAGGGGTCTGCGTCTTCCGAAACCGTCATGTCGAACTGTCTCGACCCACAGCAAAGCGTGTCGGCAACAATCATGCCCCCCATCCCCTCGATCAGCTCGAAGAGCTCGGGCCCGTCGACCGCCGAACCTCCCACGAGCAAGCGAGCCTTGTACGAGGAATTCCCCTCTCTCGACCGAACTTCATGCAGAGCCAGTTTCAGAAGCTCGTTATACGTTTCTCTGGGCATGACGTATGCGGACAACACAATCCGGAGAGCTTCGGAACCGCTGATGGGGACATCTTTCGTCTTCCTCAGCTCATAGAGTTCCCGGATCAAGCGTCTCGTTTCATTGTAGACCTGAATGGAATTCTGCAAATCCTTTTTGGAGCACCTTACCGCGAAGTCGCTCGTGAGTTTCTCTTTGAAATTGAAGATCTCGTCTCTGTACCAGGCAAGTCCCTCGTCGTACACGGAGTGAGGAATGGTTACCATGTACATGTAATCGGTCTTGTGCTCCGCGTCCCAGATCTCGTACAGACGACGAATCTGCTCGCATCCGTTCAGGAGGCACATTCCGTCAAGAAAGTCGTATCGGTCCGAAAGACCTTCCTGCAATATGCATCGCGCGTACGTGCAGTTGAATCGATGCATATACACGTCGGCCAAGTCGGTTTCCCGGCATCCTCGAGCCTCGATGCGGTACGGCAGGAGGCCCGCCGCATGGATGATCTCTTCCGGAACATAGCTGCAGGTGAACCCTATGACTCGGCCGCCGTTCCCTTTCCAGTCCTTGATGTACGGGTTCTCGGTTCGGTGGGGAACCCGAAAAAGTTCTTCCAGAGCGGTCATGGTTTCCTCCCTACCTTTTTTCAAGGTGAATGCGCCGGCTTAGCGGTCGATTTCCTAACCCCCCATAATCGGGGCGATCATGGAGGTTTATGCCAAAGAGTACTGAGTCGGACTACTTAACGGCGTTTGGATCGCTCGATTTCCTCGTCCCGAAGTTGTTTCTTGAACAGCTTCTGTGTGACCGTCATGGGCAAGCCGGCTCTGAACTCGATGGTCTTGGGCACCGCGTACGGGGCGAGCCGTTCACTGCAGTGTGCAATGAGCTCTTCTTCCGTCAGCTTCCCCGCGTAAGACTCCTTGACGACGACAAAAGCTTTTACCCGCTCGCTTCCCGGGCGATCGCCGTCGGGTATTCCTATACTTACGGCCTGGGCGACCCCCGGGTGTTCGAAGATGACCTCATCGACGCGTGTCGAGTACACCTTGTTGCCGCTCACGTTGATCATGTCTTTGTCTCGGTCCACCAGATAGAAGTAGCCCTCGGAATCCATCCGGCACAGATCGCCCGTGGGGAGCCACCCGTTGGCCAATCCCCTGCCGGGTGTCGGCCAATAGCCTTTCATCACCTGCGGTCCCCTGATGTACAATTCCCCCACCTCCCCTACCGGAACCTCCGAACCCACGACCGGGTCCACGAGCCTGGCTTCGGTATCTGCAACGGGAACTCCGATGGATGCCTTCTTCTCGCTCGGCATAAACCCCGTAATTTTGGAAAAGCTGGAGAGGTTGAAGTGTGTTACCGGACTGGTTTCAGTCAACCCGTACGCTTCCGTGATCGGCATGCCGGTCATCTTTCTGAATTGCGCGGCCAGTTCGGGCGGCAAAGGGGCCGCGCCCGAGGTGAACGTGGTATTGGTACGGCCCACCCCATGTTCGAGCAATTTCATGTACTGGGTTGGGACCAACGGGGCCATGAACGGCCGGTGCGCTTTCAAGAGTGCGGCGATGCCCGGAGTGTCCCGTGGGTCCGGGATCATAATCATCTGCAGTCCCCAGTAGACGGCCGCTCGGATGGCCCAATGACCGTAGGAGTGAAACACCGGTATCCCGATCAGGACGGATGACTTGCCGATAATGCCGTTCCGCAACGGACCGATGGCCCAAGGAAGTGCTTGGATGGTATTGGCAACGAGGTTATAGTGGGTCAGCATGACTCCCTTGGGACGCCCTGTGGCCCCGCCGGTGAAAACCAACAGGGCCAGGTCCTCCTCCGGATCGATGTCCACCGTCGGAGGGGTTGGATCCGCCTGCTCGATCAGATCTCGAAGGTTTAGTCTGCCGGGCCTCGATACCGTTTCCGATTCCATTGCCGAGAAGTCATCTGCCGAGGTTGTGATGATATTTCTCAAACCTGCGGAGAAATCATGCGACATAACCTCAGAGAGATTATCGTCCAGACAAATAAGGGTTTCCGCGCCTGATGCGCCGATCTCAAGGGCAAGATCGTGACACCTGTGAAGCGGGCTGCACGGCACGTGCACGGCACCCGCTTTTTGGATCGCGAAGTCGGAGATGACGTACTGAGGTGAAGTGTTAAGTATCGTGGCCACCCGATCCCCCGGCTCCACACCGATGGACCGGAGCCCTGAGGCCAGTCTGTTCACGAGGCCTCCCAACTCCTTGTACGTCATGGCCCGATCCCTATACAGACACGCCGGGCGTCTTGCGAACTTCGCCACCGCGGCGTCCAGGAACGTAAAGACCGGCACCTTGGGATAGGGCGCCATTGTGGAGGCGAGCTCGAATGGGCCCAATTTGTAGCTTCTCAGCCAGATTTTTCCATCATACACGCTCATATCAACCGATCCCCGCTTTTTCTGCTCTATGGTCCAGACCCAATTCCTGCAGTTTTCTCAATGTTGGTCTCCCATCCGCGTCCCAGCCGCGAAATTCGTAGTACGCCTCAAGCATCGGATCGAGATCGACAACCAGGCCCGCAGCAGGCCCGTCGGGCAAAGGCTCGTTGAGCAACCGCGGGGGGAGTGTGTCATCCTGCCTCGTGAGTCCTTCCCGCACGTTGAACAGTCGAGCAAGATTGAAAATCCGTTCTCCCGCGGTCCTGAACTCCTCAACCGAGAAATCCCATCCGGTCACCCCTGCGATCACCGGGACCACGTCTTCGGCCATGAGAGCCATTCCCATGAATTTGCATGCGCCCACCGCGTCGAATACCGTCAGCGCGTTTTCGAGATCCATCACGACCTTGGCTTCGGCCGGGTTTTCCACCCGAGGGTTGTCTATTGAACTCTCCTCCACAATCAGGAAGGGGATGTCCAGGAATGTGGGGCCTTGCACATATGCGGTAATGTGATCGCCGCCGCGGTTGGATGTAACGAATCCCAGTCCAGTGATTTTCGTCGCACGGCAGTCGTAGGCGGGCAGTTCCAGTCCCTTCACATTCATTGCGAATTGTTCGGAACCGGCCCCCAATTTGCGCGCCGCGAGTCGGGTTCCTTCCGCAAGAAGGTCGCCCACCCCTTCCCTGACCGCGATGCGATGAATCATCTGAATCATCGCGTCCGCGTCCCCGAACTTCAGCTCATGCCCACCCAAATCCGACTTGGAGAGAATACCCTTCTCGAAGCACTCCATGGCAAATGCGATGGTGCTCCCTGCGGACACGGTGTCCAAACCGTACTCGTTGCAGAGCATATGAGCATAGGTGACCGCCTCCAGATCGCTCACATCGCACATGGGGCCGAAAGCGCCCACGCTTTCGTATTCGGGTCCTTCGCCCTTGCACTTATACTTTCCGGTTTTCACTTCGGACAGACGACCGCACGCGATAGGGCACGCGAAACAGGCCTTGCGCCCCACCAGGACTTTGTCGTTGATGGCGGGCCCGTTGAGTTCGCTGGCGTACGAGCAAGACCCGGTCTGCCAGTTGCGGGTGGGCAGGCCGCCCTTTATGTTCACGAGATCCAGCACCATGTCCGTGCCGTAGACCTCCAGAGTCATTTTCAACATGCTTTCATTGACGAAATCGCTCGCTTTCTTGGCCGCTCGGCTGAACGCCTCCTTGTCGGCCACTTCAATAGAGCGGTTGCCGCCCACCGCGATCGCCTTGAGGTTCTTGCTCCCCATTACCGCTCCCAGCCCGCACCTGCCCAAGGCTCGGTGGAGATCGTTGACGATCGCGGCATACCGGACCAGATTTTCGCCCGCCCGACCGATACACGAAACGTTGAGGCTCTTGCCGTACTTGCTCTTAAGTCTCTTCGTGGTCTCAGCGACGCCCAGTCCCCACAATTCGAGCGCGGAGACCAGTTCGGCCGATCCATCCTTGATGACGAGCGCGGCCGGCTCTTCTGCTTGCCCTTCGATGATGATTCCGTCGTACCCGCTTCTCTTCAGGTCCAGCCCGAAACGTCCACCCGAATTGGACGAGCCCCACAGGTCCGTCAACGGGGATTTCGCTACTGCGCTGAAGCGGCCCGAACTGGGCGAGATCGTGCCGGTCAAAGGCCCGGCCATGTAGACCAGCTTGTTCTCAGGGCCTAATGGGTCTATCCCCCCACTAAGCTCATCAAATAGATACTTGGTGGCCAAACCGTTTCCGCCCAGGAATGCCCGAGCGTCCTGTTGAGATACCGGCTCCTCTCCGATTCTGCCGGCCGTAAGATCTACCCGCAGCACTCTGCCCATGAATCCAGACATGGTCCCGATCCCTCTAGCCCTTGTCTTTGCTGATAAGCGCCCGCGCCATTGCGAGCAATTTGATAAGGTTGCCTCGGGCCTTAATGCGGCCCGTCAGTACGGCCCTGACGGGCCCTATCTGACCGCTGATGACTTCGGAAAGCTGCTCGAATCCGCCGGCCAAGGTGGCCGAAGGCTTTTCCACGGCTCCGTTCCGGACCGCAAGCTCTCCCTGCCGGAACAAAAGCGTCACCGTCACATCGGAATCCTTTTCGGTGACTACCAACGATCCGGAAATCTTCTTAATGCTTCGTTGGACCTCCGGATGTTCGAGGTTCTCGTCCACCAGAGATTTTATCGTCCACCCGAGACCGTTGAGATCCTCATCCAAGACCTGTACTTCCGGCATGTCGGTCACCCCTCTTGTGCGGTGTCGCGGCTACAGTTCATGGATATAGCCTTTACCCAGGAACGTTATTCCTGAAGCCATGGCGTGGAGAAACCGTGAGCGCAACATGTCGCTCATCAAAGCTTTCTTCACCGTATCGAGCCTGAGAAACCCTCCGACCAGGGG
>JAVHLK010000028.1:0-11482 GCA_031082285.1 Desulfomonilaceae bacterium | reverse complement strand
TCTCCGGGTGGATCACCCGTTGCTCGCGTTTGACCAACTTGACGGCTCCGGTGGGACACTTCAGACCGCACACCCCGCAGCCGATGCAAAAGGACCGGTCCACGGACGCGATCTTCTTTTTCTTGGTCTCGCCGTTACCTCCTCCCATACGGGTCTGCAGCGCAAGGGCCTGAACGGGACAGGCTTTCACACACATGTTGCAGCCATTGCACTCGTCCGCGTTGACCTCCGCAATGAGCGTGGAAGTGACGAGACAATTCGTGAGCCCGTGCACGTTCACCCCATCCATGATGCCGCAACAGCAACCGCAGCAATGGCACACGAACATTGGTCCTTTCCGCACGTTGTCGGCACAGAAGACCAGTCCCAGTTCTTTGGAACGGGCGAACGCGTCCAAGGCTTCAGCCTTGTCTATTTTTCGAGACATCCCATGCCGCACCAGGTAATCCGCGCCGTGCCCCAGAGTGGTACAGGTTTCCAGAGGCACGTCGCACCGATCTCCTTCGGCATGCTCCTTCTTGTGCCGGCACGAACAAGTGCCGATGCCGTACTCGCCGGCTTCTTCAATGAGGTGTTCGGCCTTTTCGTAGTCCAACACCTCTACGTGATCCGCGATACTCTCCCCGTGAGGCACGGCCCGTGCGATCGAGACCTTTGTGTCCGACCCGAAATTGGCTCGGTACGGCGCGCCCTCGGACATGTACTCGTGGAACAACTCCGCCCAGACCTTGACGTTGAGATCTCCCCGAGTGCGCATCATGGTGAACTCGAAGAATCCGACGAACATGGGGTTCGGCATGTAGCGGTACTCTCCACCCAGATGGACGTCCATGACAAAGCCCTTCTCACAGAGCCCGTCCAGCGTGGGTCTGAGTTCACTCGACGACATTCGTGTGATCTTCGCTACCCGATCCAAACTTGAAAACAGGAAGGGCATCCGGACAAGGAGATCCGCCTCGTCCGACGAGACCAGCTCCGTGAGAATCGCGTGGAAGGCGTCATTCCAAGGCGCCCGAACGTGCAGGTTATCCATCTTACGGGCCAACCGTCCATAGACGTCTTTGCTCGCCATATGCCCCATTGGAACTCCTCCGATGATGCGGAAACCCATGCCGAGTGCGCGTTGTGCCGCAACTCGGCCGTGGGGAACGTTCACTCACCCAGGTATTCGTTGGGAAACGAGCTGATTGAATTGGCCACGGCCCGTATGAACTTGGCGTTCCGCATGATCTTGCCCATGTCGCCTTTGATCTTGAACACGCCTTTGACCACACCTTCGATGAAATCCTTCTCCCCTTTGACCACTGGTTTGAAATCACCGTACTTCCCAACCACGATGAAGCCGGGATCCCTTTCAGATGGATCGGCGAGAATACACGCCTCCGTGCACGAGCCGCCGGACGCTTCCAGGTACACGTACACCGTCTTGTCGAGGCCGTCGCCGGGTTGAACCTCGAACACCCAGTTGCCGTTGAAATCCACGCCCCAGTTCCGGCCCGTCTCGGCTACGGCCGTATCGTTGTTCAGAGCGTTCCGCCACTGTTCGCACCATTCTTGTGATGGGTACAGAGCCATGCTTCCTCCTCCATGCCTGGCTTGCTATAACGTTTCGAGATCGTACCAGTATCTGGCGTTCTCCAAAGTCTTGAGGCCTTTGCCGCCCATCCAGATTCCGATAACTTTCTGGTCCCGCCAGTGTTTTTCTATATCGAATTCCCTCGCGTAGCCGTAGGAACCCATGAAATCCATCGCACGGCTGCACGCGCGCTCAACCGCGTTGTTTGCGAAAAGGGCCAGCCCCCTCGTTTTCAACACGAACCGCTCGTCCCACGGTTCCCTGCCGTAGTCCTGCGACCGTTCCACTTCTCTGGTGTACGTCCACATCCACGCGGAGGTGGATTCGATGAGCATCGCGACTTCGCAGAGCATATCCGCGACAATGCTGTGCTCCTTGAGGGCCTTTCCCCCTACGATCCTCTCCGAGGTGAATCGCTTGACGATCTCGTACACGCTCTTCATAATCCCAACACACATCGCCGCCGAGCCGATATTTCCCAGAGTGATCGCCCGTTTCCAGTACTTGAGATCGTCACCGGGGCCATGGAAGCGGTACCGTTTGGGAACTCTCACTTCATCGAACCAGACGTCGGAATTCATGTCCGCGTTCATACCCGCCTTTTGGTAGGGATTGCCGACGGACACGCCTTTCGTATCGGCGGGGACCAGTATCAAGGCAAAGTCGTTCGGATCGACGGAACCCTTTTTCGTCGTGCACACAACTGCGTACAGATCCCCCACCTTGCCGGAATTCGTCGGCCAAATCTTATGGCCCTGAATGACCCATTCGTTCCCGTCCAATGTGGCGGTGGTCTGGATAGTCTTTCCCTTCATTCTGCCGAAGTTCTCGATGTCGGCTCCCCCGGCGGGCTCCGTCATCGCGTGACAGCCGACGTACAGCTCGTCGCCGCAAAATTTTGGGCCGAATTCCATGCAGAGTTCCATGTTTCGGTGCGGCGGCAGAAGTATGGGAAGGAGACCCCAGACCGAGCACAGCGTCGCGGTTGCGAAACCCGAGTCTATCCTGGCCAATTCTTCGGCTATGACGGTGATAAAGGTGGCAGGTTCGGGCATATCCGTACCGCCCGCTTCAGCAGGGAAAAATGCCGCGTTAATGCCCAAATCGACCAGGACTTCCTTGAGAAGGGGCTCCACGAGCTCATGTTCGCGCCAGTCTTCATCGACTTTCTGCCTGATGGGCACATATCTTTCTTGTCCCCATCGTCTCAGAACTTTGCCCATCTCCACGACAAAGTCCGACACCCATTCCTTGGGTCGCACGAAGTCGTCAATAGTCGGCATACACAGAACCTCCTTTCGCTCGGCGGCAGGCCCGACCCGGTTTGCCTCAACACCCTGTTTCCCGCGGCCGGATTTCGGCCTTGGGGCAAAGCCTCCTGTTCCTATGGGGGCAAATCTTACTTTCTCTCTCCGATGCCGTAAATCCCGTGAACTACGTAATGGTACCGAGCGCGTACGGTAGTTTTTTTCTCCCGGTCAGGTAGATTGCAGGACCTCGAGGAATTCCGAGAACTGAGCGCAGGATCTCCCAAATGCGGTCACGCGTTCCGTTGCGTAGAGATTGCATCCTCCGGAGCGATCCCGCGAGAAAACTCCGTAAAAGGTTTCCCATCACCCATGGAGCATGGTATCACTGAGAAGGTTTAGATTTGAAACCATCCTCGATGATAGTGCCCGCGCGTTAAACGCAAGACGGGAACCGCCATTTCGGTCTCATCCGGCAACAGACGTGAGAATATGTAGACCATCCTCTTCCCAAACGGCTGGTGTTTCATGGCTCAACGACACAGGATTCTCATCGCGGAAGATCACACGATCATGCGTGAAGGTCTGAAAGCTCTGCTTTCCACGGAACCGAGATTTGAGATTGTGGGAGAAGCCCGGGACGGACGAGAGACTGTGGACTATGTTCTGCGCCTGAAGCCCGATCTCTTACTTCTGGATTTGTCCATGCCTCTGTTGCACGGCCTGGAGGCCATCAAGGAGATCAGGAGAGGGGGTTCGAGGACGAAGATACTGGTGCTGACCGTCCACAAGGACGAGGAATTCATTCTGGCCGCCTTCAAGGCGGGAGCCGACGGCTATATACTCAAGGAGGCCTCACATGCGGAACTGGAGATGGCCCTCGAGAGCGTGTTGGCCGGTCAGCGCTACATCAGCCCCGCGATTTCGCATCTGGTTCTCGATGCGTATTTGGAAGCCGCGAGAACCTTGAAGAAGGAAAGCTCTTGGGAGACGCTCACAGGGAGGGAAAGGGAAATTCTGAAACTGATTGCGGAAGGGCACACCAACAAGCGGATTTCGGACATGCTCTGTATTAGCGTGCGGACCGTGGAAACCCATCGGGCGAATCTGATGAAGAAGCTGGATCTACACAGCGTGGCCGCCTTGACGGCGCTGGCCGCGGAAAGAGGATTGATCAACCAGTAGACCCCACGCGCCTCGAGGGCCATACGGCCTTGATCGTCGTACCGATGCCCGGCCCGGTTCGCAGGAAATACTTCCCCCCGGAAAGCTTGGTGCGTTCCTTCATGCTCGCGAGACCAAAGCCTCTTTGATCGGATTCGACTCTCAAGGCCGACCCCAGATCGAAACCCGTCCCATTGTCTTTGATGACCAATTCGATGCCGCCGATGCCGGGGCCGACCCGAATCAGGAGTCGGTCAGCCCCGCTGTGCTTGACCACGTTGTTCGAGGCTTCCTGCAAAATCCGGAAGATGACGATCTTCAAGTTCTCAGGCACATCCTCTTCTTCCACATCGATCTCCTTTACCACGGCAATATGGGGATACAGACTCTTGAACTGCCTGCAGAGCCAGCCGATGGTCGAGAGTATACCCAGCGTGTCGAGCATTGCCGGACGGAGGTCCCTCGACATGCGCCTGACCTCCTCCACGGAATGCTGAATCGTGGGTATCAATTCCAGGAGGGGGGTGAATGCCTCTTCCGTCAGTAACCCTTGAGTCTTTCGCAGTACCCCTTCCACGCGAACCTTGATGGCCGTGAGGGCCTGACCGATCCCATCATGGAGTTCCATTGCAAGGCGTTGCCTCTCGTTCTCTTGTGCAGAGATCAGCTTGCCCGACAGAATCCTCAGTTCCCTCTCTGAAGCGGTCAAGGCTTCCTCTGCCTGCTTCCGCTCCGTTATGTCCATGCCCACACCCACCAGGTACACTTCGCCGTCCAGTTCAATCCGTACGCCTGTCATAAGGTGGGGAATGGGCGTCCCGTTTCTTGTGATCAGCATGGCTTCCACTGAGGCTCGGCCCTTGACGAACACCTCGTTGATTCTCTCTTCCACCAGGCTTCGGTCTTCGGGCACGAAGAATTCCAGAGCCTCCTTGCGAGTCATCTGCTCGTGGGAATATCCCCCTAACTCTTCCAGATTGGCGTTCCACCTGTGGAAGCGTCCGGACCGGTCAATCAGGTAGAACAATCCGGGTTGACTGTCGATCACGGAATCCGAGAATCTCTTCTCTCGGATCAATTCCTCTTCGGCCCGCGTGCGTTCGGCGACTTCCCGGCTGAGACTCTCATTGGCCGCAACCAGTTCCGCACTCCTTTCCCGCACCAGGTCTTCGAGGTGGTTTCTGTGGCGCGTCAGTTCCTCTTCCACTCGCTTTCGTTCCGTGATGTCGCGAACTATGCCTCGGAAGCCGATTCGTCGACCAAGACGATCTCGGATCAATGATACGGACAGCTCAATGTGCCGTCTGGCGCCGTCTCTTCGAAAGACCTCCCAGGCGATGGCCAGCGCCGGATCGCCGGAAGAATACACGCCTCGAAAGGTCTCCCCGATGTTCCGCTCTTCCCCGGGTACGGCAAAGTCGGCATAGTTGACTCCCATAATCTCTTCCGTGGGATAACCGAGAATGCGAGCGAATGAATCATTGAAAAACGTAAAGTTTCCATCAAGATCCACCTCATAGTAACCGTCCTCGATCTGCTCGATGATCGTTCGGTATTTCTCCTCGGATTGAAGCAGAGCTTCCTGACTTTCCTTCTGCTCGCTGATGTCTACCACGGTCCCAATGTCGGCCGGGCGTTCCATGTATCGCGCGGCCACGTTGCTGAGATTAAGCCAGGCCACCGATCCGTCTTGCCTGATCGCTCGGAAGGTATGCAAATCGGGGTAGGCCGGATCCTTCTCCCTCCACAAACCCTCATGATCTCCCACTGGTCGGTCTTCCTCATGAACCACTTCTTGAAAGGTCCTGCCGATGAGGTCTTCTTCCCGCTCGTACCCCATGATCTTCAGGAAGCGAGGATTTACGTATTGAAAGCGACCGTCCTGCACCACATAGATGCCGGCCAGCGAGCATTCCGCCAGCGTGCGGTACTTGTCCACCATAGACCGATACTCTTCGACGGTCTTACGCAGTGTCCGGTTTTCTCGTCTGAGTTCTTGGATTTCATCAATCACATACGCGGCTATCTCGGGGTACTCCATGGCCGTCTTCCTCAGCGGTGTTGTGAGCGGTCTTAAACCGGATCAATGTATGGTGAGCCTTGGGGAGCTACCACTCGGTCAATGCGTTGGGCAAACCGGTCGTGAGGGTCACGGCCGAGGTGTGGACGGCGTCACTGACCGGACGGGGTGGTTCAACCCGTGATCGTGGAGCCCGAAACGTGGCGGGCGTGCGTTGTAACAAACTCTAGATCGTCTCCAGTGATGCCTTCATGGCTCTGTCCCGTGCCCAAGCCTCTATCTTTTCGATGCGTTCCCGCATGGTGCGGGAAAGAGGAACAATGTTGCGCAATGCGTTGGCAAGGATATGCTCGGTGACTTCCGTTTTGTTGGAAGAGCTCTCATAGACGGCCGATATGACGCCCTGTTCGATCTCCGCGCCGTTGAGCCCTTCGGTCGAAGCGGCCAAGTAATCCATGTCGAACTTCGATGGATCTACACGTCTTTTGCGCATGTGAATGGTAAGGATTTGCTTGCGTTCCTCCTTGAGAGGCAAGCCCATATAGAAGAGCTCGTCAAACCTTCCCTTTCGCAGAATCTCCGGGGGCAACACCTCCACCTCATTGGCCGTCGCCCCCACGAAGACCGCCGCGGTCTTTTCCTGCATCCATGTCAGGAACAACGCCAGGACTCTCGCCTCTGCTCCACCGCCGGCTTTCTGCTTCTGGTTTGCGATTCCCGCCTCGATTTCGTCGATCCACAATACGCACGGCGCCAGTGCCTCCGAAGTCTTTATGGCCTTTCGCATGGCCTCCTCCGGCGGCCCGGCCAACCCGTCGTAGATCCTGCCCATGTCCAACCGCAACAGGGGGAGTTTCCAATAGTTGGCAATCGCCTTTATGCACAGGCTCTTTCCGCATCCGCTCACCCCCATGACCAGGATGCCCTTGGGAGTCAATCCTTCCCGAGCCGCCTGTGGAGAGAATGCCCTGCCCCGCTCTTTCAACCACTTCTTGAGGTTGACCAGCCCCCCTATTTCCCAGGAGCCTGCCCTCTGGCTGACAAACTCCAGCACGCCGCTCTGTTCCACCAGAGCCTGTTTCTCCTCAAGAACCGCCTCCACGGTCTGCCCCGTCACCCTCTTGGTATTAAGGAGCGCATTGTGGAACGCATCCATCGCCTCCGTTCCCGTGAATCCAAGAGCCGCACGGACGAGTTTCTCTTTCAGATCGAGGGTTAAGGATTCTCGCACCGAATCTCCGTTGGCGGTTTCCGCGATACACCTGTCGAGGATGCTCGAAATCTCTTCGTACCGCGGGAGAGGGATGTCCATGATCTTGAAAACCGAAAGAAGCTCATCGGGAAGGTTGCGCCGGGGACTGACAAAGAAGATCTTGTTCTTCCCCGCTCGCAGTATCCTTGCGCTGTCCTTCAATTGCCTCATGAGTTGAGGATTGCCGTTCAGGAACAAATGGAGATCCTTGAATATCAGCACGGCCGGCTCTTTGATTCGCAGGAAGCCGCTCATGGCCGCGACGGGGTCTCGTGTATTATCAACCGCTTTGCCGGCCAACGTGAGACCATGCAGGCAGGACCATCTGAAAAACTTGGGTTTTTCGGAAAAGGTCTTATCCACAGCGGCCAAGATCAGCCGTTCGACCCGCTCCTCTTCTTCAGATACCAGGTAAATGAGAGAGGTCCTGCCGGACAATAATGATTGCATCTTACTCAGGATCATGATGTATCGCCTTATCTATTGTATTATATCATAGTTTCCGCCGTGTCTTGCTTTCCATCCGCGATCGCCTTCCCTTTATGCCTTTGTGTCTCCGTAGCTTATACGTTGTCGCCCGCAATCAACATGTGCCGTATCCGCTTGACCTGAGACCCGCCTGATGTCAGGATTCGAGACCTTGGAGGTGCTCATGGGAGCTTTGGACGGATTGAGAATCGTTGAACTGAATCGACTGTTGCCGGGCGCATTTTGCACTGCCCTACTTGCCGATCATGGTGCGGATGTAATAGTGGTGGAAGCTCCGCGCTTTCGGGACGACGCCGTGGTGGGTGAAGTTCCCATGGTGCGCCGCAACAAGCGTCACATGGCACTGGATTTGAAGACCGAGACCGGCAGGAAGGTCTTTCTCGATTTGATCGAGGATGCGGACGTCATGGTAGAGGCATTCAGACCGGGAGCCGCCGAACGTCTCGGATTGGGATATGAGGCTCTCAGCCGCCTCAATCCCAGATTGATCTACTGCTCGCTGACCGGTTATGGACAGAGCGGACCCTTGGCGGATCGTGCAGGACACGATCTGAACTTCATGGCTGTTTCGGGTATGCTCGATTTGATGAGAGATGGACAAGGCGCTCCCATAGTGCCCAAGTTCCAGATGTCACACCTTTCGGGCAGCCTGTACGCGGCGTTGGGAATCATGTTGGCCCTTTCGGCACGTGAGAAGACGGGGCGAGGCCAATATATCGACGTATCCATGACCGATGCGCTCGTTTCCCTCCTCGCCATGCCCCTCTCATTCACCTTTACCGGAACTCCGTTTGCCGGCAGGGTCGCCAACGATTTGCCCGAATCCTTCCCCTGTTATCGCGTGTACAAGACCGGGGACGGAGAACATATCTCGGTAGGTCCTCTGGAGCCTCATTTGTGGGCCGGCCTGTGCGCGAAACTCGGTTGTCCGCAGTATGCGACCCTCCAGTACGACGCGGCGGCACGGGCGGAAATCGAGCAACACCTCGAAGGTTTGTTTCTCGAGAAAAGCCTTCGGGAATGGGAGGAACTTCTCAACGATCGCGACGACTGCACCGCTGCGGTGACACGAGTATCGGACTTACCCAGGGACGCTCACTTGAGCGCGCGGCATATGATCCATACCACTCCCGAAGGCATTCCCGAACCGGGTATCGCTCCGGTCCTGTCCGACACTCCGGGATCGTTTCGCCGTCCCGCGTACAGGTTCGGCGAACACACGGCGGAGATTTTGTGCGAGATGGGTTATTCTCCTGAGGAAATTACCGTACTTACAGACAAGGGAGTGATCCGGCTGTTGGAGGATACTGACGAAAGCCGGTAGCAACGGTATGGTACCGATTGCCCTGTATCCCGTTCCGGGTACCGGCCCGGCAACGGTGGGAGCGCGACTACCCCCACGTCAATCGTCATGCGGCGGCCTCCGTCACCCGGAGTTTTTCGCCGCACCTTGGGCAGTGCTCGATCTCTTCCCGGTAGGTGGCACTGTCCCTCCTACCGTCGTACCAGAGTATCAACTCCGGACTTTGGTTTGGGAAAGGGAATACACGAATTATCGGGTATCCGCATGTATGTAGGTGCGGGCTCACCTGACATTCTCCTCATAACGAATCTCGCTTCTTGTGTATTTAGACTCGATTGGAAAGCCACGGTTCCTCGTCGGTTGCTTTGATGCGAAATCTGCGTAGAATGTGACCGGTGGGCTGGATGAAGAAATTAACAGATGTGACGGATCTTATCGCGTGAACAGATCTCCTCGCCGAATGATGGGATTTGATGAGGCTTTGCGTCTCGCCTTGACCAATGTGCCTCGGCTTCTTGCGGAATCGCTGCCGACCGGCGAAACTCTCGGTAGAGTGGCGGCAGAAGAGGTCCGTGCGGTCGTGGATTCTCCGTCGGTCGATGCGTCCATCAAAGACGGGTATGCCGTGATTTCGGCGGACCTGGTCGATGCAGGTCCTTCTCGTCCCGTTGAGTTGCGGATCGCCGGTAGTGTGGGAGCCGGCGGGGAAACACCGACCGAGCTTGTGCCCGGAACCGCCATACGAGTATTGAGCGGAGCCCCTCTTCCCCAAGGGGCCACCGCAGTACTT
Organism: Desulfomonilaceae bacterium; assembly: GCA_031082285.1. Taxonomy (GTDB): domain Bacteria; phylum Desulfobacterota; class Desulfomonilia; order Desulfomonilales; family Desulfomonilaceae; genus JAVHLK01. Next base: position 1,641 of record JAVHLK010000028.1, on the reverse strand, counting down.
GCGGATGAGTTTGCCGAAGCCCACGGCACGTTCGTACATGCGTGTGCCGACGCTCACGAGGGACGAAACGTTCTTCGCACGGGGACCGACGTCGCGGCCGGCGAAATCCTGGTCATGGCCGGAGAGGAACTGACTCCCGGGAAGATCGGTCTGCTCGTGGCCGGAGGAGTCACTAAGGTCGAGGTCGTCCGTCGGCCGCGTGCCGGCCTGATCGCAACGGGCGACGAGGTGCTCCTCCCGGGACGACGCATTGAAAAAGGAAAACTCTATGCCAGCAATGTTGCGTTGCAGGACGCGTGGCTCCGGTCCAAGGGGATCGAGTGTGAGATCGGGGCATGCACCGATGCGTTCGAGGATATCGCTCGTGCGCTGACCGCCATGATTGGAACGTCGGACGTCGTGATCACATCCGGCGGTGCCTGGAAGGGTGACCATGACCTCGTCGTCAAGGTGTTGGACGACCTCGGTTGGGAATTCCTTTTCCACCGCGTGCGAATGGGACCCGGAAAGGCCGTAGGGATGGGTATACTGGGGGGCAAGCCCGTCTTTTGTCTCCCCGGCGGACCCCCGTCCAATGAGATGGCCTTTCTCATGATCGTCCTTCCCGCGCTCCTGCGCATGGCCGGTCACACCACGCCCGCATTTCCGGAACTCTTTGGACGACTCGACCGGGACGTCACGGGCCAGGTTGACTGGACACAATTCGTGCACTGCGATCTCACGAGGCACAATCGAGAGCTGCGGCTCTCACCGTTGGACATGAACCGACGCCTGTCCGCGATCAGCCGCACAAGGGGAATCGTCAAGATACCCGAAGGCGTGGAACGACTCGAAGAAGGTACGATTGTCCCGTTTACACCCGTAGCCATTGATTGACCGCGCGTCGAGCCGTTTCGCGGGACAAGAATCCAAAGGATCGAACTACCTGGAGAAGTCATCAGTGGCCGGCACGGCGGACTCACCGAACCCTTCGGATGCGTGCGCGAAAAGCCGCCGGACGGTTCCGAGAAGATCGAATTGAGTCTGCTTGTGCAGGCTTCAGACAAATGACCGTTGTCTCGAGTCTCGTTCCGAGGCATTGAACGGAGAAATCCCTCAGGAGCCTGATGAGAGATTGCAGGACAAATGGCCATGATGTGCGGCACGAGTTAAGGCTTATGGTGTAATTCCTGAATCGGCTGCTGAACCGTGCCGCAACTTGACGATGCGCCACGTAGGTGAGATGCCGCGCAAATCGTGCCCCGGAGGGGCGCACCGTGAATAGCCATGGGTTTCAAACCCATGGATCGGTACGGCCAAATCTTCCCGCCGACCCTGAAAGGGTCGACCAATCATGGTCTCTCAGGGAACAGACGTCTTTCGTCGAATTCTACACCTGCTTCGATGAGCAAGTCTCGCAGCTCATCGAGAAACGAGACTCTCCTGTGATGCTCTTCCTGCTTTCTTATGTATTCGATCAATCTGTCCCTTTCGCACTCGGAATGGGTGAATGCGCCGTAGCCGGCCTGCCAATTTGAAAACCCCGAGCATAGATTATTCGATTTGATCCAATAAGATAACCCGCCTTTTATGTCCTTCACCAAATTGGCCAGGGAAACAGTCGGATGCAGACTGGTGAGAATGTGGAGATGATCGGATGTC
>JAVHLK010000289.1 GCA_031082285.1 Desulfomonilaceae bacterium | reverse complement strand
GGATTAATGAGGGTAATCTACCGCAGAATATCTCTATAAGTGAGCTACTACCAGGTCGCCTACTTCGGACGTGGAGTAGCCCATCCGGCCCGCGGCCAGGCTCTTAAGTTTTGTCGCGCAGACCTGCTTTACCGCTTCCTCAATGATCTGCGCCGCCTCAGCCTCACCCAGGACGTCCAGCATCATCGCCCCGGCACAGATCGCCGCCAGCGGATTGATCACGTTTTGCCCGGTGTACTTCGGCGCCGGGTTCTTGACCATCCACATGCAGATCGCGTCCACGTGGGCGTAGTCCCGCTTGATCTCGGGATACTCCGCGCCAACGGTATTAAACACCCTTTCCCACAGGCCGAAGGCATAGGTCAGGACGTTCGTCTTGCCGCAGAGCGTCAGCTTCTTCTGATTGTTCCGTCTCTGGCAGTAATCAAAGGCGTACCGCAGGCAGCGTTCCACACCCATTCGGGTGTTGACCGAGGTCTGAATCGCCACTTCATCCGGCGTCCCCTCCCGCAGGAGGCCACCGGTTCCGGCGTAAAGGCCCTCCGTGTTCTCCCGCACGACCACAAAGTCAATGTGTTCGGGTCCCTTGCCCACCAGGGGACAC
>JAVHLK010000288.1 GCA_031082285.1 Desulfomonilaceae bacterium | reverse complement strand
GACAGCTTCCATAGCGAATGCGCCGAAGAGATACGGGAGCAAGCCTCCGATGAAGAGACCGGCGATAAGTTTAGGATCCTCCAAAGAGAAAACCAACTTGGTGCCGCGGTCGACGAATTCTTGCGTGTAAGAAGAGAACAAGACGAGTGCGGCCAGACCAGCAGAGGCGATGGCATAACCCTTGGTGACCGCCTTGGTGGTGTTGCCGACTGCATCGAGCGGATCAGTGACTTCGCGTACGCTCTCGGGCAATTCCGCCATTTCAGCGATGCCACCTGCGTTATCCGTGATCGGACCGTAAGCATCGATAGCCACGATGATACCGGCCAACGACAACATGCTCATGGCGGCGATAGCGACGCCGAAGAGACCGCCCCAGTGGAAAGCCAACAACATGGCTGCCACGATAGCGAGCACCGGATAAGCAGTGGACTTCATGCTCATGGCCAAACCTGCGATGACATTGGTGCCATGACCAGTCTCGGAAGCTTTGGCGATATTCTGAACAGGCTTGTGCTTGGTCGAGGTGTAGTATTCAGTGATCCAAACCATGAAACCGGTCAGACCTAAGCCTACCAACAGACATTTGAACACAGCAGAGGCCTGGATCATC
>JAVHLK010000287.1 GCA_031082285.1 Desulfomonilaceae bacterium | reverse complement strand
AAAGAAGACCACGGCCACCCAGGCCAGCTTGGTTGCGATGCGCAGAAGCGTGCGGGTCATTTATCGTCCGGTGTTGCGGGTGTCCCGGGCTCCGGCCCGGTCTGGCCCATGATTACGTGAAAGCGCGTCCAGACGCAACGCCGACCGGAGCTTGCCAAATTTTCTGCGGTGTTGAAGTTTTTTTATTGACAGATGACCCCCCTGTTCGCTAGACAGTGCTTCCCAACGCCGTGGGGCTGTAGCTCAGTTGGGAGAGCGCTTGAATGGCATTCAAGAGGCCGTGGGTTCAATTCCCTCCAGCTCCACCAGAAAGATCAAGGGCTTGCGAATCGCTTCGCAAGCCCTTTTTCGTTGCCGCAAAAATCATTGCACTACATTTCACGCCACCTGCACCGGTTATACCAACCGCAATGATGCTTCTCTCACCATCCCGAGCTTCGGCAGCAGCTCGGCCGCCTTCGCCGTCTCCTCGGAGTGCGGCTCGTAGCAGTTCTTGATGATCATCCTGGGGCCGTACCTGCCAAATAGGCGATGGCGGAGCACAGGGTTCCTCGGCCAAAGTGTCAGTTGACGCCGACCAGGGCTACCACCAGGGAACGCTGACGCTGGCGCTCCTCAGGCGACAGGTCCA
>JAVHLK010000286.1 GCA_031082285.1 Desulfomonilaceae bacterium | reverse complement strand
CGCAAGGCCACGGCCCCGGTGCGGGCCACTTCCTTGATGCCGTAGCGCTGCAGCAGATTGATAAGCGCCGTCAGCTTCCCCTGTTCCCCGGTGACCTCGATGATGAGTTCGTCGGGGCTGACGTCCACCACCTTGCACCGGAAGATGTCCACGATGCGAAGTATCTCGGCCCGTTTGGTTCCCTCGGCATCCACCCGCAGGAGCATCATCTCCCGCTCCACGGAACTGGCCTCGCTCAAATCCACGACCTTCAGGGTGGTCACCAGCTTCCTGAGCTGCTTGATGATCTGCTCGATGATCTGCTCGTCGCCGTGGGTGGTGATGGTCATGATCGAGAGCCCGGGCGTCAGCGTGGGGGCCACGTTGAGGGTCTCGATGTTGAAGCCCCGGCCGCTGAAAAGTCCGGCCACCCGGGACAGCACGCCCGGCTCGTTCTCCACGAGGATGGAAATGATGTGTCGCATGACGTGGCCCCCCTAGACCAGAAGCATTTCGGTTAAGGGCTTGCCGGCCGGAACCATGGGATAGACGTTCTCCTCCCGGTCCACGACGATGTCCACGATGACCGTCCGGGGCAGGGCGAAGGCCTCCTTGAGGGTCTTCTCCACCTCGGACGGGTCCGTGACCCGGTATCC
>JAVHLK010000285.1 GCA_031082285.1 Desulfomonilaceae bacterium | reverse complement strand
CCGGCTTATGTCAATGCCTGATATCGTAAAGGTATTGCCGGGGCATGGTCCGGAATCAACGATAGGTAGGGAAAAACGGAAAAATTTTTTTGCGCTGGAGGGTTAATTCGGAATATATTAACAGGACATTTTCGTAAATTTTCCCTAAAAAGGGGAGAAAGAGCTTTGTTTTCGAAAATAATTTGTATTTTTTTAACTTGTTCGGGTATAATCGCATATATTTCTCTATTGACTATCTTTTAAAAAATGATATTCTATAAGTAAGGATGTACCGTAAAGGATTGATTATGGGCTAATTTACATCCAGGTAGTGGAGATGTTTCTGATAAAATGGCTATACTACTTGGGTATAGCCATTATTTTTCTCTGTAACACCTTAGGGCTAAGGCGAGTTGAGGGGACACTAAATATCAAGGGAGCTGAAGTAAAGATGGAGTGATGCATGCCCTAACATCCTGAAAAGGAGAGGGGAAGTCTGAGCATCTGTCACAGCACTCATGTATGAGCAAGCCTCGGAAGCGTAACCCCAAGGTTGCGGAGATGATCTTTGAAAACTAAAAAAAGTAGGCCCCGTGTAAGTTAATTTTGAGAGTTTGATCCTGGCTCAGAACGAACGCTGGCGGCGTGCCTAACACATG
>JAVHLK010000284.1:420-640 GCA_031082285.1 Desulfomonilaceae bacterium | reverse complement strand
GGGGTTCGGCTATGGCCGCAACCTCCTCTATAATCCTCTTTACTTCCTGTGGCGATATAATCATGGCTCAAAAATAAAAAAAGCGGGCATATAGCCCACTTCGCTCTTTCACCCAGTGACTTTAAACTGATTTTCTTACTAAAAATTGTCGGTAAAAAATATCAATTCAAATCCACTAATCGAAGTAGGCACTCAACCCTTATTACTCAGGGTTAAAGCA
>JAVHLK010000284.1:0-410 GCA_031082285.1 Desulfomonilaceae bacterium | reverse complement strand
CAAGCTTGGGAAGCTTGTACTCTACCAACTGAGCTATGCCCGCTTTGCCATGCATTAATAAGGCATAAGTGGCCATCTGTCAAGGGTTTTAATATTTGGTGTCAAGACTAAATATGAGAGGGTTGACGCAAAATTCAGGTGTTAAGTATCTGGAAGGTTTCCTCATATATACGTTCACGCGGGCCAATAGCAATAATTTCAATATGTTTTTTAGGCAAGCCCCTGTAAATTATTCTAAATCGGCTCACACGAAAGCTCCTTAATCCGGCAAGTTCATCCTTTAACGCCTTTCCTGAACCGGGATCTGATAAGATTATTTGCAAAGACGATTTGATTTTTTTCTTAAGATAAGGGTGCATTTTTCGAACAAGTTCTGCCACATCATCCGGCACCCGGAGCTTATGCACTGG
>JAVHLK010000283.1 GCA_031082285.1 Desulfomonilaceae bacterium | reverse complement strand
GGCGCAGGTTCCAAACACCATCGTCCATCTCGTCCGGACAATCTCGGTCGAGTGTCTCCATTTACGTCTCCCCTGCCGTCCGGCATTCATGGATCGGGCGAAAAGTCACTTGGAGTCAGCCTTTCGAATGTTTGCCATTCTTTTCTTATCCTCGGTCACGATCGTTTCTAGAGCCGTATCCTGGTTTATGGATCTTTGAAGTTCCTCTTCCTCCGCCTCAAATTGAGCCTGAAACGCTGCCGCTTGAGCCTGAAACAGCGCTCTCTTTCGCTCCAGCTCGCGCTGTTTACGTTCAACTTCCTGCTTCCGAGTCAACGACTCCGCCTTTTCCCGGGCTTCTCTCGATGATCTGGCCGATCCGGTGAGCACGCCCCCCGGACCGACATACACATCAACTAGTTCCAAGCCCTTGTTGGTCAGACGAAACTCGCGAACCTGGTTCGAATGGCCCATGCCCCTGGACTTGACGATAAAAAGGGTGCGGTTGCGCTCACCATCGGACTCTGCGGATCGAAGCAGAATCCACGTGTCCATGAGCGACGAAAGACCTACGTCAGTCTGTTCCCTCGGCAAGCCGCCATGAGTAAGATTCGTGCAAAGACAAGTGATCTCGTTTGTCTTCAAGAAATCGATGAGGCGCATCAAC
>JAVHLK010000282.1 GCA_031082285.1 Desulfomonilaceae bacterium | reverse complement strand
ACCGACGACCTCTTGAATGCCATTCAAGCGCTCTCCCAACTGAGCTACAGCCCCACAAGGCAGTGTATTAAATAGCCTCCTAATTAACACCGACAAGGCTTTTCTGTCAAGGGGTTTATATCAGATCGGGACATTTCCAGCCTGGCCTGACACCGGGCGTTTTTCGCTTGACAAGCTACCTTGTTGTGATAGCTTTACAACCCTATCTGATTGTTGTGCTTTTTGCGGAGGGAATACATGGACTACCGGGAGACGCTTAATCTGCCGCAGACTGATTTTGCCATGAAGGCCAATCTTACCGAACGCGAGCCGGCCGTGATTGAGAAATGGGAGGCGACCAGGCTTTATGAACGCATCCGTGCGGCGTCGCAGGGGCGGCCCCGGTATATACTCCATGACGGACCGCCTTATGCCAACGGCCACATCCACATGGGTACGGCCTTTAATAAGATACTGAAGGACATAGTCTTAAAGTCCAGACAGATGGCCGGGGCTGATTGTCCTTACGTGCCGGGCTGGGACTGCCACGGACTGCCCATCGAACACCAGGTGGACAGGGAGCTGGGGGCTAAGAAAAAAGGCTTATCCAAACTTGAACTCCGGCGGCATTGCCGGAAGTATGCCGGGAAGTTTATTGACATCCAGCGGGCCGAGTTCAAACG
>JAVHLK010000281.1:259-685 GCA_031082285.1 Desulfomonilaceae bacterium | reverse complement strand
CACCCGCCCCACGGTGGTCTCTATGATCCGGCCCTCCAGCCTCAGCTTGATCTTGGCATGGATGTCAACCACCTCGTTGTGATGGGCCAGGATCACCTCATCCTGATGGGCGAACACCTTGCCCTCGCCCTTGGAATCGGCCCGGGGCTTGGTCAGGTAATAACAGCCGATGACGATGTCCAGCTTGGGAGTGATCACCGGTTTGCCGGAGGCCGGCAGCAGGATGTTGTTGGACGAAAGCATCAGGGTGGCCGCCTCGATCTGGGCTTCGTAGGACAGCGGCACGTGCACCGCCATCTGGTCGCCGTCGAAGTCGGCGTTGAAGGCCGCGCAGACCAGGGGATGGATCCGGATGGCCTTGCCCTCGATCAGCACCGGCTCAAAGGCCTGAATGCCCAGGCGGTGCAGGGTGGGGGCCCGGTTCAG
>JAVHLK010000281.1:0-249 GCA_031082285.1 Desulfomonilaceae bacterium | reverse complement strand
GGACCGGATGCTCCTTGACGATGTCCTCCAGGATCTCCCAGACGCCGGGCTTCTCCTTCTCCACCAGCCGTTTGGCCCCCTTGACGCTCTGGACGTAGCCCTTCTCCTCCAGCTTTTTCAGGATGAACGGCTTGAAAAGCTCCAGGGCCATGCTCTTGGGAAGGCCGCACTGGTAGGGTTTCAATTCGGGACCGACCACGATCACCGAACGTCCGGAGTAGTCCACCCGCTTGCCCAGCAGGTTCTGGC
>JAVHLK010000280.1:453-686 GCA_031082285.1 Desulfomonilaceae bacterium | reverse complement strand
GCACAGCCTCGATGATCTTGGACAAGCCAAGATCGACGACGCCCAGGAATAGCGACATGACCAAGACAAGGACCATGACCGCCGCACAGGTTGCATATGTCTCCTTGCGGGAAGGCCAGGTGATCTTTTTCAGCTCAACCTGGGATTCCTCGAAGAAGACCTTCAGTTCCTGCGCCTTGGCGGCAACACCCGATTTCTCGGGCAGTTCCGCGCCTTGCTGGCCGCTGGAGCCT
>JAVHLK010000280.1:0-443 GCA_031082285.1 Desulfomonilaceae bacterium | reverse complement strand
TCCCCATGTTGGGGGTGTGGCAGGCCAGGTAGGATTCGAACCTACAGCGTCCGGTTTTGGAGACCGGTGCTCTAGCCGTTGGAGCTACTGGCCTGCATGTAACTACTTGGTTTCGCGGTGAACCGTATGCTTCCTGTCAAAGGGGCAATACTTCTTCACTTCGAGACGACCCGTAGTGTTCTTCTTATTCTTCTCCGTCGCGTAATTGCGCCGCTTGCACTCGGTGCAAGCAAGCTGGATATTGACGCGCATGGATTACTCCAGAATCTCGGTGACAACACCCGCGCCGACGGTGCGGCCGCCTTCGCGAATGGCGAAGCGCAGTCCCTGCTCCATGGCGATGGGGTGGATCATGTCAACGATGAAGGTTGCATTGTCGCCGGGCATGACCATCTCGACGCCCTCTTCCAGGGTCACGACACCAGTGATGTCGGTGGTGCGGA
>JAVHLK010000027.1 GCA_031082285.1 Desulfomonilaceae bacterium | reverse complement strand
AGCATGAGGGCTGGCATGCCGCGTGCCCGTGCGATGTCTAGTAAGTCAAACCCCCTGACTCCCATGATGTCGAGCACGGCGACATCGTATGTTCGGCCCTCGAGCAGCTTCTTGCCTTCCTCAAACGTGGTAGCCGTATCAATCCTACACATGGACAAGTGCTCGATCAGTGTCTCAAGAACATCTTCTTCGTCATCTACGATGAGTAGCCTCTTTCCATGAATTATCTCTTGCGGATCCATTGCTTAGCCCTCGCTTCACTTTTGATGAGCCGGCTTGACCAGAGGTTGTGTAACTTTCGGTGTCAGCTCGGCATGGGAAGTGTGGTTGAGTCACATTTGGCGATCCGAATCTGCATGGGTTGAGGCGTCCGTGATTAGATCGAAGGCTCGTATCATTCTCATTGGGGACCACTCATGCAGCACATTGAAGCTCCTGATCGCGAATCTCCACGGAGCCTGTGTCATCAATGACGTGTAATCGTCGCCTTTCCGATAGGCGTCTGTGATTTCAGAAGGGGTCCCAGTCTTTGTTCATATGAACGGCCCTCAGATGCATCATGCTTTCCGCCCCTTGGATCGTCCGGTTCATCCCCGTAAGCTCCAGTCTGTCGTTTATGAGATTCCGAATGGCACCGTCAATGACTCCGCTGCCGATGGGATAGCCCTTTGCCAAGCAGATCTCATAGCGCATGTGTTTGCGGTTTCGTTCGAGATACCCGATGACCTGTTCGAGGCAACGTCTCTTGGTCTCGGAGAGATCTTGCGTGGTCAGCATCTACTTGATTCCGCCGATAAGCCTCCCCGCCCTTACGTGAGGCTGCCCCACGTTATCTTGGTCCGGGGCTTGGGCTTAGAATCAGAGCTTTCCCACCAGATATTTCGCCCACGATGTCGTCGGTAGTCCGGACATGACGTGGGGTCACATAGGGCGAGATCACCGTCGCCATACGCTTCTTTCCCGGCTTGTCGGGATTATCGGAAACATTCGCAGGCCTCGTTTCGTTTTCACCGGCCTTGCGGATAACCACTCTCTTTTTGTGCACCGTGGCGTCGCTCACCACTCCCTCCGTGCTCATGTTCGACGGCGTCTTTTCATCATAGAATTTGTCCACGTCCTCGCAGACGTCTCCTACAATGCGCTCTAAAGACCGAATGGGCATTTTCAAGGGAAAGAAAGAACTCAGAAACCCTGGAGAATCCGCATAACTCATTGCTACCGGCAACCGAGAAGAGAACTCCTGAACCACGTAGGAGCAGCCTCTCTCAGGCAGGTTCAGCTCCGCATCTAAAGAAAACACTCCCGGTGAGCCGACTGCGTGATAATAGGCTCTCTGGATACCAATCGCTCCGAAGACCGACCGATAGGTACATGTGACGAACGAGCGGACATCAGTAACACTGTCCGTCAGTAATCTCCTTGCCCGCATATCCGGATCCCTCCACGCCTACAAACTCTTCAAGGACCGCACGCCCGACCACCATAACCAGAGAAAGCAGATACCGCTCTAATTCTCCGATCTCCATCTCTTGCGCGGTTCCACGCACGAAGGTAATAATCTCATTGACCATCGCAGCCATGTCGGTTATTGATCTGTTAAACTCCGGTCCTCATTGCAGATACATCGTTTCCCAAACGCCACGCACTCCATACGAGGATCGGAAACCGGTACTTTCTCTCTGCTATCTACCCGTTTCATTCGAATCATCTCTGACACGGAATCGCGGCACCCGGCTCGTTGTCTCCTTTCAAAGCTCCTCCCGTTGGATGATCCTTCCTCATTACCTGAATGTAGTCAGCGCCTAGGTTGTGTTTGATTGCGCGGCCTCAAAACTCTTAAGTCGTCTGAAGGCCACTTCAACATCGAGTCGCCGAAAGAGGGTGTTCGGACTGTTGGGGGCCAATACGCCTGAACCCTCGATTCGGCGCTGGGAGATCTTGACGGTAGTCCTGGTCGTCTGTTGACTTCTCAGATTCTTTTGGCGCAAGCACGGCAACTGTGCTCGTCCGGTAGATCCTACCGGGGGTTCAGCCGACCAAAACCAGGCTGATCTGGGGAAATATGATCAGCAAGGCCAGCACCAGCAGCATTACCAATACAAAAGGAAAGGTGCCGGCAAAGACGTCCTGGAGCCCGATACTCTGGTCGTCAAGCGTGCCCTTCACAACATAGGCGGCAATGCCGAGCGGCGGAGTCAAGAGCCCGATTTCGATGGCGATGACCGTTATCAGACCGAACCAGACAAGATCGATCTGCATCTCCTGAATGACCGGATGGACGAGCGGTACTACGATCATCATTATCGAAGCGGAGTCAAGAACGGTGCCCATGAGCAGGACTATCACGCAGTAGATGGTCACTACAACGAACACTCCCCAGCCGGCCTGGGAGATCCATGTGCCCAGGAAGTCCGTGATGCCGGACAGGGCCAGCATCCGCCCGTACATATTGGCGCAAATGATCAGAAAGAGAATGGCTACAGTGACGTGCCCCGTTTCAACGAGCACCTGCCACAGATTCGACCAGGTCATTTTCCGCTTTCCTATGGCCACCAGGAGGGCGCCCAAGGCGCCCACAGCGCCGGACTCCGTTGGGGTGAACCAGCCGGTATAGATTCCTCCAAGCACCAGCAAGACCAGGACACCGATAGGAAAGAGCTTCAGAGTTGCCGTGAAAGCTGAGATGCCTTCAGGCTCTTTCTGGGCAAGGATCCAGGCCTTTTCTCCGACGAACTTGGGGAAGCGATGGGCCATTACCAGAATGGCCGCGGCAAAGGCAAACGTCAGGAGAATCCCCGGCAGGATGGCTGCAGTGAATAGATCGCCGACCGAAGTCTCGGTAAGCACTCCATAGAGTATCAAGAGCAGGCTTGGGGGAATCAACATGCCTAGGACCGAGGATCCGGTGACCACACCGACCGCAAAGCGTGGATTGTAACCCAGTCTCATCATTTCAGGCACCGCCACCTTGGTAAAGATGGCTGCAGAAGCAATGGAGATGCCTGTTACCGCGGCAAAGATAGCGTTGGCTATAACCGTCGCTATGCCGAGCCCTCCCTTCATCCGCCTGAAGAAACGGTTTGCTACCTCAAATGTATCCTGGCCCATCCCCGATACGGAAATGAACATGCCCATCAGCACAAACAACGGTACGACTCCGAAGATGTACTGTGATATGGCGTCGCTCGCGGCAAGGGCTATAAGCTTGCCGGCTATAATGAAACTGTCCCTGAGTATCCACACACCCAGAAACGAGATAACCGCCAACGCGACGCTCACGTGCATTCCCGCGTATATCGATACCAGGATTGCGAGTATTGAGAGGAACCCTATTTGGAGGTCAGTCACCGTTCGCCTCCATATCCCTGACTGCCCGGCGTTTTCAGTCCCGCAACAAACAGGAAGTCTTGCCAGGCTAACAACAGGTATTGAATAGCCGCTGCCAGGGACCCGATAAGTATGAGCAATTTAACAGGCCAGATGGGGGCCATGAAGTCTCCCTGGGCTCCCACGTACTCACCTATCCGCCACGCTTTCGTGAGTAACGGGATGCTGAACCAGAAAAGAACAGAGAAGAAAATCGCTCCCACAATGTTGAAGACGCCCTGAATGCAGTGGCCCCATTTGGGGTATGAGACCATCAGTCGTCCCAGTAATGCGTCCGACCTGGTCAGCCGCCCGACTTTGAGGGCGTCGGCAATTTGGAGAAAAACCAGTGCCACGATGGACATTGCCACGATTTCCGGCACTCCCCGGATCGGTCGGTCGAATAGTGCCCCAGCCAAGATGTCAAGGTTGACCATGATCAACAGGACAAAGACCCAGGCAGTTCCGACAGAGCCCATCACCGACGTGATTGACTCGAACTTGAATCTCCGGCGCGACTTACCCTCCGTCACAATGCCCTCTCTCTCTTGATGACGCTCGTCGCGGACTGCTTTACTTGTCCCAATCCCTCGGGAGCTTCGTTCCACGCTCTCGGAGCCCATTCAGGAAACCCTTTACCACCTCGGTACCCGGCAGGCCCTCCTTATCCATAGTGTTAGCCCATTCCATGGGTATATTGGGGAGCTTGTCCGCCCATCGTTTGCGCTCGTCAAAGGAAAGTTTGACGACCTTTGCCCCACCCTCGATCATGGCCTGCAAAGACTTTTCAGCTCTCGCCGTCTGAACTTCGGCAATCTTCTTGCTGTACTCGATGCCCACCTCAGCGAATATCTTTTGGACTTCCGGAGGCAATGAATCCCAGACATCCTTGTTGATAACAAGGGCTCCCGCATACTGAGAGCCGATATTTGCATAGCAAATGTACGGCGCCGCTTCATGAAGCTTTGACGCCGCCGCAGCAGTTATGAAGGTCAGAGCCCCCTCGTACACGCCTGTCTTGATGTCGTTATAGTAGGTGGTCAGGTTTCCGGCAACGGCAACGGCCCCTGTACCCTTGACCCAGTTGGCGGAAGGACCGGGGGCGGCAATTTTGTGTCCGGCGAGGTCGTCAACCGTCTTCACCGGGAAGTTGGTGAGCACGCCGTATGTGTCCAAGGCGAACCCGCCGAGAGGAACCAGATTGTGCTTGGTCCACTCTTTGCCGACGGCCGGTATGAGTGTCTTCATCTGCTCAACGGTATCCAGCACCTTTGAGATGTCGCCGCTGCCAAATGGCGTCATATAGGTAACGTTATGGAGCGGCATCTTTGATGCTTCGAAGATGGTGCCGACCACTCCCATGTCGGCAATCCCCTCCTGAATAGCCTCGAGGCATCCGCCGGGCTTGGCAATGGTTCCTCCGTAAGCCTCGTTCCATTTGATCTTGTACTTGCCGCCGGCCGCTGCCAATCGTTTATCCACTTCCGGAACAAAGAATTCGTTTACAACTTTTACCCAAGTGAAAGCAGGCGGATGGCCCGCTACAACGGTCAGCTTGAAGGTCTTGGATTGGGCTGAAGCCGTCGCGGCCAATAATAGAGTCAACACGATTGCCGTCAAAACAGTTTGCGTCCGCATCTTCATCTCTCATCCTCCCTTGTTACTGGAGAGGTGCAATGTCCTGCAATGTTGCCGACCGCTGCACGTGCACTATGGAAAAGTTATCCAGCCATTAGAATGTATATAGATCCGCGCCGCCGGTGACGGGAATCGCCGCGCCGGTGACGTAGCTTGCCGCAGCCGATGCCAGGAAGAGCACGACAGCGGCAACCTCTTCAGGGGTTCCCAGCCGTCTCATCGCTGTACGGTTCTTCATGCGATCCAAAAACTCCGGTTTATGACTCTTTATGGCATCTGTGTGGATCAGTCCCGGGCAGACTGCATTTACAGTGATGCCTGCCGTGGCGCCCTCCAGGGCCAATGACCGGGTCAAGCCGATCAATCCGGCCTTAGAGGCCCCATAACTCGGTTGCCCGAACGCACCCATCAAACCTGCAATTGATGAGATGTTGATAATTCGTCCCCAGCTGCTCTTCACCATCCCAGTCCATGCGGCCTTTGAGCACAGGAACGCTCCTGTAAGATTGACGCGCAAATGTTCTTCCCAACGCAAGGGATTCTGCACTTGCATGAGACCGAAATTATCCATCAAGCCCGCATTATTTACGAGAATATCAACCGTTCCGAGGTCTTGCTCCACGCGTCTGAATACTTCGCTGATGTTTTGGGGGTTACGAACGTCCATCTCCAGAGTAAGACTTTTGGTCTCCGTCGTCCGGACCTCACTGACTGTCGGGTCCGTCGAGACGCAGTTTCGATCCATCGAGTGCCCTGCCGAGGGGGATTTCCCCAAGGCAGTTTGATCCTGATCTTTTCGTTCCACGAGGAGATCGGTCACCACGACGTTTATTCCTGCCGCTTCAAGCAATGAGGCAATGGCACTCCCTAAACCGCCCGATGCCCCCGTCACCAGCGCCACCTTTCCAGAAGAAGTTTCCATCATGATCTCCTCTGCTCTTCACGGCGCAGCAAGTGAGTCGTCGGCTTGTTTGAGGTTGGTCCTGTGACGGATCCTTCGTGCAGCATCGCACCTATTGCGCTCCAATGGTTCCCTCAGTAACTCCTGGGCAGACCAAAGCTTTGCGCGATGTAATTCTTCGACATCTCATCAGAGATGGGAGAAAACATCATCTGCTTATAATCACGAAAATGTCTCTGCATATCGTATTCCGTAGTGTTGCCATACCCGCCCAAGATTTCCATGCCGTAGCGGGCGGCTAACTCGGAAGCACGGCAAGCCACGATCTTGGCCATGGTTGCCTCCACATCGTATCGTCGGCCTGTGTCGCATAGCCAAGCACATTTGTAGATAAGGTTGCGTGCATTTTCGATCTCAATGGCTATATCGGCAAGGTAGTGCTGCAGAATCTGAAAGGACCCTATGGGCCTGCCAAATGCCTCTCTCACTTTGGCATACTCCAAAGCATAGTTGAATGCGGCTTTGGCCACCCCTAGGGAAAATACTGAAGTCCCGATCCGCTCCGGATTCAAGGTGCCCAGGAGTTGATACCACCCGTGGTTCTCTTGCCCCAGGAGATTTTCCGCCGGGACCCGGACATCTTCAAAGTGAATTTCACACGCGCTGATTGCTCGTATACTTATCTTGTCAATCGGATTAATGGTGATTCCGGGCGTCTTGGCATCGATTATCAGCAGTGACAGCCCGTGCTTCCTTTGAGCTGCTTTGGCTGTAATGGCCACCGTCAAAATGTAGTCCGCCACATGAGCACCGGATATAAACATCTTACTGCCGTTGACGATGTATTCGTTTCCGTTTTTCACGGCACTGGTCCTCAGCGCCCCGAGGATATCAGTGCCGCCTCCCGGTTCAGTCAAAGCCAGGGACCACTTTTCCCTTCCCGCAGCAATCTTGGGTAGGTGCCTTTGTTTCTGTTCCTCATTCCCCATCTCACTTAACGGTCGCGCCCCAAAACCGATTGGAAGAAACGCGGCAAATCCTACTGCCACGGCTGCTGAGCATAATTCTTCCATCATGATGCAGATGTCCACCATTCCAAGGCCCAAGCCACCGTATTCTTCGGGAATCCCTATGGCAAAAGTTCCGAGGTCCGCCAGCTTATCCAGCATCTCGTCGGGAACGAATCGACAGTTTTCGTCAAGCCATCGCGCATATTCAGGAGTCAGTTCTTTTTTGCAGAACTTCTGATAGGTTTCGCGTAGCATTTTCTGATCGTCGGTAAATTGGAAGTCCATCTTGGTCTTTCCTCACGTGCCCTGGAATTTTGGAGCCCGCTTCTCGACAAAGGCAGCGACCCCCTCTTTCATGTCCTCTGATGACACCAACCACATGATGCTGCCCCGCTCGATGGCTAGAGCCGCTTCAATACTGTCGCACGTGATAGAATTGTTAATCACGTTCTTGGCCGCTCGGAGGGCCAACGGTGACTTGCCGACTATTTCATCGGCCACCTCGTTGACGGCCTCATACATTTTCTCTTGGGAAGGGAAGACTCGATTGACCAGACGCCACTGTAGAGCCTCGTCCGCGGTCATTCTCTCACCCCGGTAGATCATCTCCTTGGCACGAGCCACGGGAATTGTGCGAGGAAGCCTAACAGTGCCTCCCCACCCTGCCAAGAGCCCCAGGTTGATCTCCAGAAGACCGAAGGCCGCGTTCTGAGACGCGTAGATGAAATCGCATGCAAGTGCCAGTTCAAGCCCTCCCGCGTAGCATAAGCCGTTTACGGCTGCGATTACAGGCTTCTCCATGTACGTGATCAAACGCTGAATGTCATTGCCGCGCTGATACAAGAAGTCATACATCGTGACATTGTTGAGGCGCTGGAAGAGGTTGATGTCACCGCCACTACAAAATGCCTTTGTACCTGCGCCAGTGAGAACCACACACCGAATGGTATTGTCAAATGCGATCGCGGAGAGGACCTCATGAAGCTCAAGTTGCATGGTCTCGGTCAGCGAGTTCATCATTCGCTCATTATTGAGGGTGATCCACATCGTGGAATCGTCGGGGCCCTTTCGCGTGCAAATGAGCATCTCGTATTCCCTGGCCATTGCTGTTCTCCTCTATTTCTTTACAGGTCTCCACTTGGGCAGAGTTATCTCCGAGGTGACGTCATCGAAAACGACTTCCACCTCCATACCGATACTGACGTCGTCCGGATCGCAGTCCACCACGTTTCCAGTCATCCGTACGCCTTCGTCCAAGTCGATGATCGCCAGCACAAAAGGGAGGTCTTCGAGGAACTTTGTCTCCACTCCCGTCATCGTCGTGGTATGGGAGTAAATCCGTCCCCTGCCCCTGGCCCGAGACCATCCCATATTAGACGACCAGCATTCTGGACAGTATTTCCTGGGATAGAATATTCTTGCTCCACACTCTGCGCATTCTTGGATCAGCAGCTCGTGCTTCTTGGTCCCTTCCCAAAAGGGGGCACTCCAGGGTTGAATCTGAGGTATCGGTTTCCTGTAATCGTTCATTGCGGTTCCCTTCCCCATATGGTCGTTACTGCGTTCATGTAGGCTCCACCCGCCGAGGTAGCAAGAGCGTAGTTACAGTCCGGTACCTGTCTTTCACCGGCCTTTCCCATCAATTGACGAGCTGTCTCAACATAGTTGGCTATGCTGACACCGGACCCTGTGTGACCGCGGCCTACAGCGTCACCTATGGTCGCGCACGGCACCTTCCCGCCCGGGGAGGTGTGACCCTCCATGATAAACTTCCCGGCCTCACCGGGGTCACATATCCCTGCGGCCTCAAGCATTACGCACTGACAAAAAGGATAAGCCGCGTAAAATTCGAAGACATCAACGTCATTACTCGTAATTCCGGCTTCATCAAGTGCTGTTTGCGTGGTTTTCCGCCATGCCTCTCGCGTGAAAAAGTCATCGCGCAGTACCGCGCTGGCACTCATGTACGTCGCCCCCTGCCCAAGCTTATAAACAGGAGTAGACGTTATTTCCTTCGCGAGATCCCACGAAGTAACCACCATTGCCGCCCCTCCATCCGCAAGGACATTACATTCCCTTGCATGGAGCGGTGTGCTCACCATTTTGGAGGACAAGACTTCCTCGATGGTCACCGGCTTCTTATAGAACATTGAATTGGGATCCAACGCTGCCCACCTTCTCAGGGCAACTACCACCGAAGCCATTTCTTCAGCGGTTGTTCCTGTTTCGTACATATATCGTTGGCTCATCAAGGCAACTATTCCGTTATAGGTAGTCCCAAAGGGATACTCCCACTGGAGGTCCATACCTGCGGTGGCAAAGAACGCTATTAAATCATCGGGCGGCAAAACCGAGTGTACCGTGACGTGCGGGATAAGCACGGTCTTTGCGATCCCACTATCTATCCACTGTTCAGCCAATCTGAGGCAGTTAGCGGTCGACGCTCCACCAGCGTTGCAAATACATACATCGTTGCATCCCTTCAGCCCCAGCTCCTCAGGTATCTTTCCAAAACCTATCTCTGAAGAGAGCCTTGCCTGAGCCATAGGGTTGACTGAAATCACCCCCTCAATGTCATTCTTGTCAAGGCCCGCGGCCCTTACCGCCTGCATACATGTTTCATATATGATGTCCCAAGGCGCCCGGTCCGGATAACGTCCTGTGGGCACCTCGCCCACTCCTACAATCGCCAACTTCCCTTTGCCCATTATGTCTCCTTCACTTACTTCCTCAAATCTCCGCCGCATTCCTCATACCATTGTGACTTCGAGCATGTGACTTTGGATAAGGCCATCTGGGCTGATTCCTTCTACCGCGTGCTCGCTGATAGGAAGCCTGCACGGGCGCCGGCGCTGCCCAACCAGAGCATGCGTACGTTAATGCGTCACCGTATTTGCGCCCGAGAGCATTTGGTACCAATGATTTGCAGGAAGTTTTTCAGGTTAGCTAAACTGCCACTCGTCTCTTTGTGGTATCAATCCCCAATATTCCGGCAAGATTTCCACCAAAGATCTTCCGGCGGTCCTCATCGGTAATAGCGGAATACCCGTAGCCTTCCTGCATATCCTCAGGGATTTGAAACTGTCGCATGCCTTCCACTGCAAACTTTATCTGGCTTGCAAAGCCAGCGAAGTCGGTTCCCCAAATGATGCGATCAGGACCTGCCCAGCGAAGGGCCTCTCCGATGATCTTGGCGAACTTACGAGGAGCGCAAAGCGACCACGGCACCAAAAGACTGAGGCATAGATAGACGTTGGGATGGCCCATTGCCACCATGTTGAGGTCATCACAATAGGGATATCCCATGTGAAAGGCGATGAGCTTCAACTCGGGAAAATCCCGTGCCACATCGTCCAGCAGGATGGGAAGCGCGTGTTTGCTCTTCCCGGGTGGTACCCATGAAAAGCCCGTGTGAATGTCCAATGCTATTCCGAGCTTCTGCGCCTTCTCGTAAAAAGGCCAGAGCTCCGGATTGTTGATAAAGGTGTCCTCAGGAGGGTAGTACTTGAATATTTTGGCGCCTTTTTCCTTAACCCAGTATTCCAGCTCCCAAATCGTGTTTCTTACCCCTTTGAAGAGAACTGGAGATACATTGGGTTGATACATGAAGCGATCCGGGTGGCTGTCGACAATCTTGCCCATACGGCCGTTAGAGCACCACCGGTCGGTAAATCCCGTGGTGTCCATCATGGATTCGGGCAGAAGGCAGGCGATGTCAACGCCATACTTGTCCATCGCGGCCAAAAGTCCTTCAGGATCCTCGTTCTTCCTCATTTCATGGTCTTCGAGACCCTGGTAGTACTTTTCAGGCATCCCGCCGAATAAGGCATTTAGGCAGCCGTCAACTGCTTTCCACCACATTTGCACTCCGGGGAAATGCTTAATGTGCTCCATACCCCCGAGAAGATGGGGCTCAGGGTCGATCTTGAAATAGTCGTCCTTCTTGAATTCGTCGGGCATAGTGTATTCTCCTTTGAGAGCGGTACGGAATTTCTTCCGGCAGCGATTTTCATCGGAGCCGTTCCCGCGTGACGGGCATCCCCGGATCCGCGGCGGCGAGTCATAGTTGAGTACCGGTGTCGATCACCGGACGTAGCAGGTGCAGGACACGCTGAGTTCTTCCTTCCCTTGGTTCACGTTCCGAGAGAGTGCCCGATCACGGTTTGCAGAAGATTTCAGCCGATGCTCTTGTCCTTGTCCTTCCAATAATGCCTTTTCACATCTCTTCTCAGAATCTTTCCGACCGGTGTTTTCGGCAATTCCCCCCAGAACTCGATCGCCTTGGGGCATTTATATCCTGCAAGTTTCTTTTTGCAGTGGTCGATCAGTTCCTCTTCATCGGCCACGTACCCTGCTTTCAAGACAACCGTGGCCTGAACCCGCTCTCCCCACCGGTCATCGGGAGCTGATACCACGGCACATTCCTGGACTGATGGGTGCTCGTAGAGCACATCTTCGGTCTCCTTGGGATAAACATTCTCTCCGCCTGTGACAATCATGTCGGCCTTCCGGTCCAGCAGGTAGATGTATCCTTTTTCATCGACCGTTCCAACGTCTCCAGTGTGGAGCCATCCACCCTTCAATGTTTCTCTCGTAAGTTCAGGATTGTTCCAGTAGCCCATCATCACGTGCTTGCCCCGAGAGACTATCTCACCGATTTCTCCGGGTTTGACCGGGGCATCATTGGCATCAAACACGCGGGCTTCTCCGTGAGGGCCTTCTTTTCCTGCGCTCGTAAGAAGCTTAGCCTTAGGGCCTCCAAGCACGTGCTCTTCCTCCCTCAGATACGAAACAAAGGGCGCCGCCTCAGTTAATCCATACGCCTGAGCGAAGATGTTCCCGAATTTCACAATGGCATTTTTTAGGACTTCAGGCGCTATGGGGCTCCCCGCATACGTAATAAGGCGGAGACTAGAAAGATCAAACTCATCCAGATTGGGAAGGTTCAGCATCCAACCCAAAATGGTAGGAACAAGATTGATGTGCGTACATTTCTCATCCTGGATCAGGCGCACAATCTCTTCCAGCTCCGGACGGCGTATGATCACGACGGTTCCCCCCACCATGAGTACGCAAAGAGCAGGCCACAGCGATATGTGGAAGAGAGGGAGGACGAAGCATTCGGTGTCGTGACGCGTGAAGGAGCAGGCAATGATAAAACCATATGCTGATGTCAACAGGTTCCGGTGAGAAAGCATGACGCCCTTGGGAAGACCGGTCGTTCCTCCCGTGTACATCAGGATCGCCATTTCGTCTTCATCCACCTGCACGAGGGGATCAGGAGCCGGAGCTTCCTTGAGCAGGTCCTCGTAGTACAGATACCCATCGTATCGGTTGTCCAGTGTCACCCAACTTTTGATATTCTGGAGCTCGTTTTTCAGCCCGAGGGATCTCGCTTCGTAGCCGTCGCCGGCAATAAAGACACGCGCTTCGCTGTCATTGACTATATGAACGAGCTCTTTGTCCGAGAGTCTGAAATTAAGAGGGGTGACGCTCATACCGGCTTTGGCCGCCGCGAAATACACTTCGATGTACTTGTGTGTGTTTTCGGACAGTATGGTGAGACGATCACCCTTTGTGCAGCCGACGCCAATTAGTGCATTGGCCAGCCGGTTGACCCGGTCGTCCAATTGTCTGTACGTGACTCGAGCCCCTTCAAAGACCAGAGCAACTTTGTCCTCGAAAATGGTGGCATTTCTTCTCGGTACGTCTCCAAGCGTGTACATCTGCTTTCTCCCGTTTTATGCGGCCCTGCACCGAGGTGGCGCGTCCGCCTCGTCACGATTACGCGCATTCTCCAGTTGAATAGTATCTTGAGACCGACCCGTCGGTTTTATCGTAGTATAGATGCAACCCCGAAATCATGTCAAGAAAAAAAGGCTGGGAAATCAATTTTTTAAAAGTACTCATTTGCTGCGGCAGAACTCATCGGGTTCACTGGTTTTCCTGGCCATCAGCGTTGTTTTGTCTTGACGCGCTCACCAGTCTGCTGTACGATAAAACGTCTGTATGACTAGCCGGTCCTGGGGTATAGGCTAAGAGACTGGCCGGCTGTGGGCTGGACTAAAGGGAGAGACACGTGCCACAGGAGAGAAATCCGCGCCAAGGCAAACCAAGGCTGTTGAAGATTGGACAGCTGTCCCAGGAATCGGGAATCAAGAAGTCCTTGATCCATCATTATTTGAATCTGGGGTTGTTGCCAAAACCTTTACAGGCCGGTCTTGCCGTGCGCCTCTACGACGAATTACACCTCGCCAGACTCAAAGAGATCAGAAGGTTGAGGGAGACAGCGAACCTGCCTCTCGCACGGATCAAGGAAATCCTGGATGCTCGGAATTGGTCTTTGGAAAACCACGAGGACAGGGCTCTCTTGCAGGATGATTCCTTGATGAGCCACCGGCTTGATGAGGAGATGGACCACCCGGCGATCGAGGTAAAGAGACAGCAAATCCTGAAAACCGCGACGGACCTTTTTTCCCGGAGACCTTATAGCGAGGTCCGCATTAGCGACATCGCCGATGCTCTTCACATGGGAAAGTCGACTTTCTACGTGTACTTCAAGAACAAGGAAGATCTCTTCATGGAGTGCATCGAGCAATTGAGGCTCGTTGTTGTCCCACCTGAGTCTTGGGATGAAATAATTAGAGAGACCGACTTCTTCCGAAGGATGAAGAAGCGGGTGCATGCCTTTGTCGAGGCATTTTCCGGTTACAGCGGGATCATCAATCAGGCCAGGATTGTATCCGGGGGGGAAGATCCCGAGTTGGCCGAAAAAGCAAGAGAGTCCCTGAAGCTACTTGCCTGGCCCCTTCAGCGTGACGTCGAGAAGGCACAGAGGGCCGGCACCATTCGCGAAATCGACTCGGCGCTCGCCTCATACTTTCTCTTGGCCCTCGCGGAAAGCCTTGGCCAATGGCTGCAAGTTGATTCCAGGCACACGATTGAAGAATGTCTTGAAATCTTGGCGGATTTTGTTGCGTACGGCCTTGCTTTCCATGCCAGCGCTCACCAATCGGTGGCTCACACCAGCTCCTCCTCTTGGGAAGTCATCGACGTCAAAGGGGTGAAGACGACGGTCACAGATTTGAGAATCGACGGTAACACCGAACTGCCGGCCAGAATGGGAGAGGCACAAGTTCGGGTAGAACTTGACAAAATTTGTTCGCTTGTGCGCCTCGGCAGAGAGACGGCATGCACCTTCGAGGTCACTTCAAAGAGCGGCGAGAAGGACAACTTGGAGATTGGAGACGACCATATGCTCACAGGTCGGTATCACTTGGGGTGTTTCACTATACCATCGGCAAGAGTCTCCGAAATATCCATGAAAGGCTAATCTCTTTCCGGTTGGAGTGCAGATTGCGGCTCTTCGGACACGATGCGAAAATGGCTTGAACATTATTCGGATACCTCCTATCGAACACGGCTCGTTGAAGGACACGGTTCTCGGAGAGATCTATTGCAGGTCAATCAGATTTTTCGGGGACTGTTTGTTCATAAGACCATGGCGGGTTTGCCCGACGCGCATGGAAAATCCGGCTGAGACAACCCGAGTTCCCCGGTCCTATGGAAAAGACAGCCTGCTCCCGACTTCCTGAAGCAACGGCCTCGCGATCTCGACAGCGACTCACTATGTCCATACCGAGTAGCACTGCGCGTCCAATCGACGGAGTTTTGGCAAGCCAATGACATTCGCACGTCCACCGGAAGATCGCTACTTCGAGGATTACCTTCCCGGAGACGTTCACGAATTCGGTGCTACAATTCGAGCGTTACGTATATTTGCGCTTCGGGCCAAGACGGATCCTTTATCCTTCTCACGGCTTACAGTGAGACGCTTTCGACCTCGCTCCGGTGAGTATGAGCGTACGCCTGTCGAAACCCTTCGAGAATGTGTTTCACAATCACCAGCTTGGCTTGTCTGGAGGTCTTATCGGTCGAGAACCAGCCGGTCAGGTCAATCGTACCGGGCACATTCGACGGCCTCCAGTAGAGGATCTCGTCGTGGGAGATCTCCAGGTCTTCGACGGGCCTCCCGTTCCAGGTGCTCAGGAATTTCGCCGCTCCGGTCTGCTTGCCGGCGAGCATCCACATCTCGTACAGCATGCCTGCAAGCTCCGAGGCCACTGAAAACTGATTGAGATCCAAACCGGAAAGTTCATCCCCATCGTCAAGGGATTTGAGAGCCAACGTAGGATTGAACACCACGTTGCTCATCACGAATCTCCTGAGGATTCGAACTTCCTCATCATTTCTCTCATCCGCGGTTATCCAGTCATCGCAGGAATTGTCCTGCAACCCCCATTTCTCGTAGTTTTCGTGAAGGGGACTATTCGGCTCGACGGAAAGCATGTTGGGTTCGTAGAAAAATGCGCAATCTCGTATCTCCATGACGGAAAGGGCCGATTCCACAAAATCCTGAACCGTTTCACCGGGAAATCCCACAATCAGGGTGATCGCATTTCTGATGCCGACCGCGTGAGCGTCGAGGAGAACCCGCTTCGCCACGTCCCATCGGCAGTTCTTGTTCATCAAATCGAGTACCTTTTGGCACGTCGATTCGAGACCCCAGTGGAGTTCCTTACAGCCGGATTTCTTCATTTTCTCGAGTACGGGATGTGTCATCTCCGGCCTTAAACGGGCCGAAGCCGTCCATTGGAGAGTGAGGCCCGATTCCAAGAGAAGGTCACAGAATTCCTCCAACCTCCTCATGTTCCCGTTGATGAGCGAATCTGAAAAATGGATGGTGGGACGATCGGTGAACCGTGATACACGGCGCACTGATTCCTTGATCTCCGCCATGACCTCCGCGGGCTTTCTTACTCTGAAACGCTTGAAGTTGTTTGATTCACTGCAAAACGCGCACCTGTTCACGCACCCTCGACTGAGAAAGGTCGGAAAGTCGCCGGGCTGCTTATAGAGGGAGAAGTCGATTTGAGACCAGTCCGGATGAACCAGTCCGCGGTCGAATCGTGGAATTTCGGGCTCCCCCGTGTCTATGAGATCTTCACCCGCTCGGTACACGAAACCCTTGCACGACGTCCGGTAATCGCCCGTAGTCTCGAATTCTCCGAGAAATTGCGGTAAACAGATCTCGGCTTCCCCCTGGCAGATGATGTCCGGTGCACCCTCTTCCTCAAAATAGCGTGTTCCGTGTTCAGACGGAAAACAGTCGGGCCCCCCGAAGAGAACGGGCACGTGCGGGACCAAGGACTTTATGAAACTCGATGCCTCCAGTGCGAAGTCCGCGGAGGAGCTGCTGACCGAGAAGGCGACGAGATCGAAGTCGCCTTCTTCCAAGATCGCTCTCAAGGCGTCCTCGATGTCGTCTCTATGTTCGTCGTAAAATGCGAGGGGGTCATCGTCGTCCCACAGGATGCCGTCGAGGGAAAACCAGTCGTCACCCTTCTCGGTCTTCATGAATCTGAACACCTTGATGTTGAAGTCTTCGATTCGGCACCGCCAGCCGGCCTGTGTGAAGATGCCGGCCACGTAACCGAGTGAATGTAAGGGATAGTCAACGATCCAGAACGGCATCCCCAAGAGCAGTGCCGTACGAGTCATGCGCATGTTCTCCTTCATGTGAGACTTGATCGGTAATAAATTCAAGATGCCGAGAGGGGTGGTGCTTAAGGAACCGCGTTTCGTGACGAGCCCGCCGTACCTTTGTCCTGCCTATTCATTGTCCCCACAACTCCGGCCCCCGGAACGTGCGAACGAAGCTCCGTTGCTTTCTCGACGGGCCGCGGCAACATAGTCCAACATATTGAGACCCCCTGCCGTCGCAGCCAATTGCTCCTCGGCTCTTTTCGCACACATTCAGCGCCGTACGACGGAATTCGTGGGAACGAACTGTCATACCGGATCAACCTTTTTCCGGGCCTTCCTCAAATTCATCGTAAAACTTGTCGACATCTTCCTGGAGTTTCTTCACGGCTTCCTTGAGAGTACCGAAAATCCGCTTCACTCCGTCGCAACTGAATTCCGGGTTCGGTAACTTGAAGTACCCGTTGCAATTGACGAAGAAGCGGCATTGGCTGCATTCGCCTCGCTCTCGGAGCAATTGTAACTTACGCCGATCGAGAAAATCGCTCATGTCTCCCGTGACGGGCATGTGGGTCAGCCTCCGGGACAGGACTTCATTCCCTTGGTCGGTGATGTATCTCACTTCCGCAGGATTTTCGTCCATTATGTCCCACATGGTCAGAGCTTCCTCGTTGAACAGGGCCTGCGCAAAGGAATGAAAAAACTCCAGCGGCTCCTCCAGGTCGGGAGTGTGGAGATAAAAGTTCACAAGATCCAGATTCTCTTCCACGTCCAGCAAGTCGAGCGCCCCGATGTTCAGCTTGACGGGGTATCCCAGACGGCAAGCAAGCTTGGCTGCTTCGCCGAATCCCGGAGCAACCGGTACAACGATTTGAATGTCTTCCGCCACACCGGACTCACGCAAGGCCTCCAAACGAGTGAGTTCCCGTTCGCCGTCCTGCAGCACGAGATCGACTTC
This sequence comes from Desulfomonilaceae bacterium, assembly GCA_031082285.1. GTDB lineage: Bacteria > Desulfobacterota > Desulfomonilia > Desulfomonilales > Desulfomonilaceae > JAVHLK01. The sequence goes on along the minus strand of JAVHLK010000027.1, from coordinate 38,571 downwards.
CACGTGTTCGTCCAACTGAGATAGCAACTCGATGTCGGCAGGAATGCCGATTAACTCAACCGCCTCCATATTCTTGAGGGAAATGCGACCGACCAGGGCAATCAAGTCAGCCACATTGCCCGCTCTCACAATCACATCCTTTTCCCGATACGCATTCAGCAGATTCACGGGAATATTGTAGATCGGCATCACGGATATTCTCCTTGGCGACCAAAAACGTGAAGAAATCTTTCAGTCCTTGGCACCATCTTGTCTTTCCGGTCTCGTCGTGGGTGGCGATACAACCGGATCTGCACAAGTGAACGAACTTGCACGCACGGCACTCGGGATTAAGATTCGTCTTCTTGTTAACGACCAGACTTGCGTACGGGTGCGCTTCTATCTCATCAAAGGTCATGTCACGTATGTTGCCTATGCAGCATTGATCACGGTCCTGGAACCGCGGGCACGGATAGAGATTTCCTTCGGGTGAAACGGTGACATGGAGCGAGCTTCCTGAGGGTAACCCAAAATCGCAGGAATCGATCGGCTCGCGGTCTTTGAGAAACGCCCGCCATTCGGAAAGCGGCGAAATATCAAGTTCGTAATCATCCTCCTCCCAGACTTCCCAGAGACGTCTGAGGAACACGGCCAAGTCATCGGGTTCCAACCGGTATTCCTTCCCCGGGTATTCCTCCAGAGGATGGAACAGCACTCCTTGTACTCTCATATTCTTGAAGAAATGGTAGACCTCCCGAACAACGTCCAGTGATTTCTTATGGATAACATAAATCATGTCCACTGAGAAGCCGTCTTGCATCATGGCCAGGGAACCCTCCAGGGCGTCCGGGAACGAGTCTCCGCCCTTGATGAGTCCTCTCGTCGGATGAAAAGGATCAAAGCTCGCGCCCATGGTTTTCTCGTTCATAAGTTCCTTGAGCGCTTCTCTCACCTCTCCTTTGTACAGACAGGCATTCGACTGCATCCCGTGAAGGACTTGATCTCGCGTGAAGTACTTGTCCTGGATCTCCAACGCATCCCTGTAGAACCCAGCCCCCATGAGCATCGGTTCTCCCCCATGCCAGTTTACTGAAATGGTTGAAAGACCTTTTCTCTTCCCATAGTCGGCCGCCTTCTTGAACAACGTATCCAATACGTCCAACGTCATCTTCTTGGCAGGCTTCATCGAGTGGCAGTAAATACATCGAGCATTGCATTCCAAGGTGGGTTTTATCAATAGATCGAGACCGTCAATTTTCATCAGTCTTATGCCTCTCCGTGTTCGAGATGGTTTGAGCCGAGATCTTGCTTGGGAAATGAACTGAACAACCGCCGGCGTTCAGCCTGTTTCAGGGGAGAGGTTGCCTTGTCATGCCCTCGTCGGGCCGCACAAATCCGAATGAGGAAACGACGGCAGCGCGATGTCGTCCATGCACCGAAGGCATTACGGACGGAACTTCGGCTTGGGAACCGAGTGAGCACGCTCTCAAGAAACCCGAGAAACCGATCGACCGGGGAGAACAAACGATTATCCACTTGAGAGGTTGGTGAAGAGGCCTTTCCCCGGGATGATCGGCTCACCGGGGAAAGGCTCTTATCTCCGAGCACGCTTCACCTATCACCAGGGCCGGCGTCAGCAGCGACGACAGCGCCTGCAGCGACGACAGCGGCGACAACGCCTACAGCGACGGCAGCGGCGACAGCGGCGACAGCGACGGCAACGACGGCAACGACGAATTTGCGCGTCCGCCTCATCGTTGCCTGATGCCAGGCTGAGTGCGGCAATTCCCACAAAAGCTGCAGACCATTTGCCGAGGCCGCCCAGAAATTCACGTCTACTTTGGTCCTCTTCACTCAGCTCCTCAGTATTGGTTTGAATCGGCTCCTCCTCCGGCAGCCTCTCATCCATTCCACTCCTTCGATCCTGGTCCATAACCGAAACTCCTTTGTTTGGGCCGCGAATCGCAGCATGTCAGTGAAAGACTTCTCAAACGCACGACACGTAGTCCTCACACAGAAACTTTCGGATCCGGTGGTGCGGGGTCCGTTTCTTGAGTGATCCGACGCAACGACGTAACCGCTTGGTCACTGCGGTCCACTCTTCTATGGGCGGGCAAACTCACCGTCAACTTAATCTTCTTTTTCAGTGTCCGCGGCTTCCTGGTCTGCCTCTCCTTCATCCTCATCCGGTTCCCCCACGAGTCCTTCTCCGAATGCCGGGCTCGAAAAATGGCTGAGCACGAACTGCCATTTCCCATCTTTCTTCGCCAATACGGCCGTCCAGTTGAGGGGGAATTCGTCCGTTGTCCCTTCGAGGACACTTGTCACGTTACAGTCCGCGGCCATCCAAGCCATGTCCCCGGCCACACGGATCGTTTGCCACACATAGGCAATGGTCTCTTTATCGAAAGTCTGGAAAAACTCCTGGTGGGCCTTTCGAATTGCTTCCTTTCCAATCCAGCGCTGATTCGGAGTCGTACCTATGAGTATCGCATCGTCGGCGTACATCCCCGTCACCACGTCAAGATTCTTCGCTTCGAACGCCCTTGCATGATCGACCAACAATTGCTTAATTGGACCGGCAGCCGGATCCTCACCCGCGGCCGCTTTCGGTACCGTTGCTTTCACGTCATCTTTCTGAGCTGCCGCCGGCACGACACAAAACATGCAAATTAAGGCCGGCACGGCCAACAAAACCATGATTCTTCTCACCACGACCTCCCTCCCTTCTACAGTAATTTCCTTAATTCACTATCTTAAAGGCACGTTCCCCGACAGGCAAGTCTTTTCGTATACATTAGGGTAAATGGCTGGTCATTCCAGGGAGTTAAAACGCCGGTTCCAGCTTAAACCATGGAGCCGGAAGACCCGTTCCGTCGGCGGGAACGGCAACCACCGATTAGTCACCTAGCCTCCAGAAATGGATTGGAATTATCGTGGGTTACGGATGTGTTGCGTGAAAACCAAGTGTCCGTGTCCTTTCCAGATAAATCCCCCCGGCCGAGGTTTGATACAAAGGAAGCACGGGAGGGCTTGGTCAAAGCCCGGAGACCGGAATCCGCGGCAGCGTCACGAGGCACGGTCGATGATGCTTTTGAATCGGGGATCCGTACGGAGCGGTGCCAGCTTCGTTCCGTTGCGCAGTTCGGCCATATTTGCATACCCGTTCCCGATAGCGTTCGTCAGGCTTTCCAGCGCGTCGTGTGTTTTTCCCATTGCCGTGTACATACAGGCTAAATCGTAATAATTGACCGGATCGGCAGGGTCCTCGGCAATGGCACTCTTCATCAGCTCGATCCCTTCATCGTGTTTCCCCTGGGCGAACAAGGCAAGACCGTGTGTTGACAATAATGCCGGAGCGTCCGGATTTCTGTCGAGTCCCCTTCGGGACACTTCCACGGCTTTCGTGACCTCCTCACGTTCCAGGAGTAATACCACCAATTCGGCCTCGGCCAATGGAAAGCCTTCTTCCAAGCGGGAGAGCTTTTCCAGAAGCGCCGACGCTTCATCCGTCATCCCCGCCTCGATATACGCGAGCGCGAGAGAATACTCGACCTCGGGATCGTTCTCGGAAAGTTCGACCGCTCTCTTCAAGTGCTGAATCGCCTTCTCGTGTTCACCGTCGTCTAAGAGATATTCCGCCATCCTTTCATGGACGAAGGTATTGTCGTCAAGGTACGGCACGGCTCGTTCCAGGATAACACGCGCCTCTCCATCTTTGCCCGCCCATTCGAGAAGGCACGCCAGGTTAAGGTCTCGCACGGCAAGATAGTGTGCATCAAAGTCCGCTTCTCCCAGGGCATATATCGCGTGCAACTCGTCTCCGGTGAGTTTCTTGTGTCGTTTCACCAATCCCATGGTTTCCATTTCTTCCGCGAGGAGTTCCGCCAGCATTTGATGGAGGGATATGGAGATATGCACATGATCCATGAACATCTCGTTGCCCGGTACTCCAGACTTGTCGCTCGTATCGCGTGCCCTCTGAATGACAAGCTCCCTGAACGGAATGAATCGAGCGTTGTCCATCGAGGAAGCCGTCTTTCGCACCTCATCCTGGATGGCCGATGTGGCTCTGATCGTGCATACGTCGAGATCGCACGCCTTCACAAAGTGCTCAAGCGCTTCATCGTTCCGACCGAGCCCGAGCAATGCTTTTGCTTCCCAATAATGGGTTTCGGCATACAGCGGGTCTTTTCGGGCAAGCTCTTCCAGAAGCGGCAATGCCTGTTCGTATCGCTCTTGCCCAACGAGCTTGATTCCCCGTTCGAGTTGCCGGTCAAGTTCGCGACACTCGGAAGGGCTGATGCCCGGTCCGTGCTGAGACTTAAAGGGTGAGAAATCCTTGAGATTGGACGGCGGATCCACTAGGATGACCGGTACCCCCACCTCGGCACACATCCGTACCATGACGTTCAGATTGTGAGCAAAGTGTCTGACGACATCGCGGGACCATTCTTCGTCCCGAAAATATACCTGGGGACCTTCCCCGTCATCGAGTATGGTCTCGACCTCTTCCGGCAGGATGTACTTGCCGTCATGTTCCTTGGTTGCAGCGCCGGATTGCCCGGCTTTGTCCCTATCCACCGTCACCGTATGAGGCAGCCCCCCGTGCCCTGCCTTGCCGAATGCAACCTTGAGCGCCCTGTACGAGTCAAGGTTTTCCAACAGCGCCCGTATGGCGGTCAGAACACGGCCTTCCGTGAAATGCCTCGCATACGTCCTCCTTTCAAGAAACTCGTTGTGTCCGGAATAGACGATCACAAGATCGGGATCGTACTGAAGCGTCTCTCGAACGATGGGTACAATGCGATATGAGGCGTAGGACACGCCTCCCGCGTTGATTACTTCAAAATTCCTCCCGGGACACGACGCCTTGAGAATATCTTCCAACCACCGGGTAAAAGAGGCTTTCGCATCGTAGGGCCGGCCGTGGGTGGTGGAACCTCCAAAGCAAAACACCCGAATCGTGCCCGCGGGCTTGGCCGCAGGAAAGGAAACCTCGTTGAAAAGCCCTTTCTTGTATTCGGAAGTGGAGGCGATCCCGGTCCTGACTTCATAGAGTGGAGTCCATCCGGAAAAAACGACGTACGGATCCTCTCCGTGGTCGACAGGGGACCGACCGGCCAAACGAAACGCGGCCTCCACCGCGACCAGAACGGCAAGTGAAATGAGTAACCCGAGGAGAATAGAGCACAGGGCGAACAATCCCGTCCGAAACACGCCACTGGATTTTTTGCGGGTCTGTTCCTTTTCCATAATTGTCTCTCCCTACGGTATCATTGAGACCCACTGTATCGGGCCGGCCAATCCAATTCGGTCGCGGGATCCCAGCGTTTCCAGGTACACGGCATTTCTTAAAATGCTCTGGTTCACCCGGACCGGACTGCGCGACTCTCGATTCATAAGCGCCGCGTTTCCCAAACACGGTGTCGAATTCTCGGCAAACTTCCTTGTTTTGGTAGCGGCGCTCTTCCCGCGTTCCGCAACATTTCTGCTCCGAGTGCGCCCGGCATCCCGCGCAGAACGCGGGACGGGACGCGACCGAACGTTTACACGGATGCGCGACCGTATTGATGCCGCAGCGTACATAACCTTTCCAAATTGCCGGGGGCTTGGCCGTCCCATTGACAACCTCGGTGACGTCATAGCGAGGAGCCCGCGACGAAGCACACGCGGTACGGTTCGAGGACTCAATCACCCTCTCTGGAGCGCCCTTTCCACAATCCTGCTCAAGCAGCTCGCACCCACCGGCAATGCGTCGTCATTGAAATCAAAGGCCGCGTGGTGGAGCGGGTACGAATCCTCGCCATTGCCGATGAACGCGAAGACTCCCGGTATCTCCGCCAGGTAGAACGCGAAATCCTCTCCGCCCATTATTGGCGATCCCTGGATCACATTTGCCGGCCCGACCAGTTCCTCTGCCACTTGCATGGCAAACCGGCACTCGTTCTCAGGATTCACCAGAGGCGGACATCCCTTGACGTACTCGAACGACGCGGTCACGCCGTGGCCGGCGGCCAGGCCCTCGACCAGTTCCTGGACCATCGCCGGCAAGTCCTTTTCGTATTCCGGGTTCAGGTACCGAAGCGTGCCTCTCAACCGCACTGATTCCGGTATGACGTTGTACGTGTCCGAACCGGACCGAAAACTCGTGACCGAGATCACCACCCCGTCCAGCGGGTCTACCCTCTGCGTTACGATGGACTGGAGTCCCATTACGATCGCCGCGCCCGCGGAGATGGGATCGCGTGCGTGGTGAGGTACCCCCGCGTGGCCCCCTTGCCCCGTGATTTCGATGGAGAAATTGTTCACCGATGCCAGGGCCGTGCCGGGCGTTATGCTTATGGAGCCGATCGGTAACCCCGGGTACGCGTGCAATGCATACACGGATTCGATTCCGTATCGTCTCAGGAAACCGTCTGCAAGCATGCACGATGCTCCGCTTGCCATCTCCTCGGCAGGCTGAAACACAAACACCACCGTTCCACGGAAATTCCGACTCTGCGCCAAGTACTTGGCGGCTCCCAAGAGCATGGCCATATGACCGTCATGCCCGCACGCGTGGGTCACTCCTTCATGGAGCGACTGGTGATCGTGTTCACCCGCGTCGGCAACCGCAAGAGCGTCCATATCCGCGCGGAGGCCGACGACCGGGCCGTCGCCGTTTCTCAGCACCCCGAGCACTCCGGTGGTACCGACGTTTCGTACGACCTCGTCAACGCCGAAGGATTCGAGCAGTTCCGCGACTTTGGCTGCCGTTCGTATCTCTTGGTTGTACAATTCCGGGTGCATGTGAAGATCGTGGCGCCATTGGATCATCTCCCGATGCAACGCCGTGATTTCCGGTATGAGATTCATGTCGTTTCCTGTCGCATCTTATGTTGAACGTGTTGCGATCCTACACCGGTCGCGGCTTTCAATCCACGATCTTGTGTCGCCTTGGATGCACGAGGGTTTCCTTCATGCCGCGACCCGTGTACCATCGTCCGGCCACCCGGTCCCGCGGTCCGCAGGCAGACGGGCATCATACCACTGATTCGAGTTCATACACGGTGATGGGTCTTTCCACACCCTTGACCTTGATGGTCTGGGGTTCCTTGCACCGGAGATTATTCTTGGCCAGCGCACGGGTCCTCGCGGAAAGGAGCACTCCGCCCGGCGGCGCGATTTCTTGAAGTCTGCCGGCAACGTTTACCGCGGATCCGATGACGGTATACTCCATTCGTCTCTGAGATCCCACGTTACCGACCACCACGATCCCCGTATTGATTCCTATCCTGATCCGGATTCCGTGGGCCAATTCATCGATTCCCGCGGCCGACCATTTCCGGTTCAGATTCTCCAGTTCCCGTTGCATTTGCACGGCCGAGCGTACCGCGGCCAGAGCATGATTGTCCAACTCCACCGGATCGCCGAAGAAGGCCAAGAGGCCGTCGCCCAGGAACTTGTCCACAGTCCCGTGATTGTCGAACACGGAACGGGTCATCGCGTCGAGGAACTCGTTGAGAAAGCTCTCGAGGTACTCCACGTCGAGAGTTTCGGAAATGGTGGAGAAGCCTTTGATGTCCACGAAGAGAATGGTGAGTTCTTTCCTCCGGGTGGAAAGGTCGATATCACGGTCGCGGGCGACGATGGAGTGCAACATGTGAGGCGACAGGTACCGTTCCAACGCGTGGGAGATTCGATCGGTCCTTGACTCCATGGACACCGCGCGGGCCACCAGGAACGTCGTGGTCGACACCGCGAAAAGCATCAGGGGAGCAGCCGTGGGAATATCACATGACCACCGGAGAAACGCGACCATAACCAAGACGCCGTACAATCCGCAGATCGCGAACACCAACAGAATCCCGTACCGATGACGAATGCGCACGCAAACAAGGGCGAACAGGATCGAGGTAAGGCTTGCCATGGGCACGACGAGAGGAAATTCGTCGATTCTCGTCAGGAATTGTCCCGTCAGCATCGTATTCAACGCGCTGGAATGGATCCTGCTCAGCAGGAATTGGCTGTACAGAGGACTCACGCCGATATCCGTCGTCCCCGTGGCGGAATAGGCAATAATGACGATCTTGTCCTTGAACGAATCTTTCAGCGCCGGTTCGCTCTCGTCCGCCAACAGATCCGCGACGGAGTAACTTCGGAAACTCTCCCTCTTCTCCGGCCAGTTGATCGCCATGCTCCCGTCGGAATCCACCGGGATGGTAAGGACGCCCGACCGGTGCTCAACGGAGACGCGGCCGGCATCCGTAAGCAGGACGTTCTTCGGGTCCGTGCCCAGGCACGACACCAGAGCGGCCAGGCTCAATGCGGGCAGGCATCGGTCTTTGAACGTGACGAGAAGGGGGATTCTTCGGTGAACGCCGTCACGGTCGGGAGTGGAAACGATGTGTCCCACGTACTGGGAATTCTTGATGACGGGGACGAGGGGAACCTTGGAATCCGGAAGGTCGACGGTCCGCCACAACGCGAACGGCTCCGGCACAAGGACCGGCCATGCCTTGCGGTACAACGCGCGACTCTTGTCCTCGGCCTCCGTGCGGATTTTTTCGTTTCGATCGCCGGTGCGAGTAATAACCAGTCCCGTCGCGGACAGCACCCTTCCGGATGTCTTCATGGACGTGAAGAATGTCTCATCGCCGGACGGGCTCTTGCCCGCTGAAGGGAAGAATATGTCAAAGACCGCAGCCCTTGCTCCCAGCAGGGTCAGTCGGTCCACAATTCGGGCACCGATCTCTCGGTCCCACGGCCACATTCCGTATTTCATCACCGACCGGTCGTCCACGTCGAGATGGACGATGCGTGGATCCACGGCGATGGGACCTCGAACGTCAAGTTTTGCGTCATAGATTTTCGCGTCGATCGCGTCGAACGGTCCTGGAAGGAAGTAGACGGTCGCGGGGAACACGACCAAGCTCAGCGCCGCGCAGAGGCTAAGGCCCGCGGGAAGCCGTGTCCACCCCGTGCCCTTCACCGGTCCTTTTCCGGCTCTTTCAGATCTTCGGCTCGACCACGCGTGCCCGTCACGTCGCCCAGTTCCTCGCTCGCTCTTTCCGGTCGAACACCCTTGGGAGCGGGCGATCCCATGAGTCGACGGCCCGCCTTGCCCTCCGCGTCGCGCTTGATCCACAGTACCTTTCGGCTAAACCCCTTCACTTTGGAGACCTGCTCAATCTTGTCCTTCAAGATCTCGAGCTCTTCCTTAGACGATGCAGGTATGACGATTGCCGGGTTGTCGCCCGAAATCCGTAATGGTGCAAGGTCGATCGGTTGGGGACTCGCGTAAAAGACCAAAGCGGCCCTCGGTGCGCCTTTCCCCAGTACGAGCGAGAGCGTGGAGTCCCTGCCGAACAACTTGTAGTCTTTTCCGGCCTCGATACGGTTGTCGGGCCGTTCCTTGTTTGGGAAGACGATGGTAACCGAACCGTCGGCCGACACGTTGGCGACGACCACGGAGCAGTCCCGATCCGCACTGAAATGAACGACGATCCGTTCGCCGATCCGGGCCGGCCGATCCTTGGGAATATTGGTGCGGGCCGTCAGCTTTATCGCATCGGCGCCGATCCGACCGATCGACAGTAAGGGAGAGGCATCCGCGGTGGTTTCGATCGCCGAACCGCACGCGGGCGTGACCGCCGTGGGGTTGAGTCCGACCGACACCACGAGTGCCGTGACTAGGCTCACGAGTATCTTTGTCATTACCTTCCCCTTTGTCCGGGTGATGCGCGCCGGCACATCGCATGAATATCTTCTCGACAACGATTCTAACAAGAAGTCCGCGGAGCTTACAAGGCAATTCTGGTCGGCACACCACCGTACTGCGTAAGTTCGGTGACGCATGCTGGAAGAATATTGTGAGCGAAGGGACCCGCGTTGTTCGAGGCGTTTCTTCTTCCTACTATTGCGCTAAACAATACTCACCGGAGACAGCGATGAAGTTCTGGATGATGGGGGCTTCCATGGGTCCTTGATACGGAATCGGACAAACCCGAGGAGATTCCTCAGGGCCGGATCTGGTCTATCTCACTGCTATTTCGAAGTAATAGTGTCTTTCTCGGGAAACCTTGCAGGGAAATTCCAATTTCTTGACAAACAAGATTGACAAGGCAAACCGATCGAGGTATTCTTATATCCAGATATCTGCATAGAAAGGAATTCGCTGGAGCGAACGTGAGAACAAAGGGAGGAACAACAATGACCACAGCAGTGCAGACGCAGCCGGATCAGGGGTTGAACACCATGGAGTCCGTCCAGGCTGAGTTGGCGGAACTCAAGCAAAGAGTAGAGGCGTTGGAGCCGGGACAACAGAACAAGCTGTCAATGATCGTGTTCTCCGGCGAGCTGGACAAACTGCTCGCGTCCATGATCATTGCCACCGGCGCCGCGGCCATGGGGATGAAGGTCGTGCTTTTCTTTACTTTCTGGGGTACGGCAGCCCTCCGCAAGCCCGACGCGAATGTCGGCGGCAAGGATCTCATGGCCAAGATGTTTGGTTGGATGCTTCCCAAGGGCCGCAACAAGGTCAAACTGTCCAAGATGAATATGGGTGGAATGGGCACCGCCATGCTGAAAGGCTTGATGAAGAAGAAGAACGCGCCCAGCCTGGACCAGCTCTTTGACATGGCTGCTCAGCTTGGTGTGGAAATCAAGGTGTGCGAGATGTCCATGGATCTCATGGGCTTCAAACGAGAGGAGATCATTGACTACCCCAATATGGAGTATGTCGGAGTGGCGACGTTTCTCGCTCACGCCGGCGAATCCAAGAATCAACTGTTTCTGTAACCCCGGTGAAATGACAAGGAGTATCAAAATGTCCGATCATGCAGTCGCGAGAGTTTTGGATCTCAAAGGGCTTCCCTGCCCCATGCCCGTAGTGAAAATAAGTCAGGAAATCGGTTCGGTGAAAGTCGGTGAAGTCATCGAAGTGCACACCACCGATCCCGGATCTTTGTCGGACTTTCCGGCATGGGCCAAGACCACCGGCAACGAGGTTCTGGAAACCGATCAAGGCAACGGCGTAATCCGGATTTTTGTCAAGCGCCTAAAGTAGCATGTGAGGCAGGTAGTCATGTTGGACAAGCTCTTCTACTTCATCATGGTCCCAATGGTGTACGTGGCCGTTGCGTGGTGTGTCTTCTGGATCGTCGTCAAGATCGTCAAAATCTTGAGGGCGCCGACGACACCTCCGACGCTCAGGATATTTCCCGATGACAAGGGTCCGGAAGACCGGAACACGGGCGGTTTGCCCGCAGCACTGTGGGACACGTTCACCATGCCCTCGGTCTTGAAGTACAACCCGCTGCTGTGGGTCTTTCTCGTGGTCTTTCACGTCAGCCTGGCCGTACTGTTCCTCGCGCATCTGGATCTGTTGCCGCAGGTGAACATCATGTCCGCAGAATCGGCCGACATGATCGGCAATGGCGCCGTCGGAGCACTTCTCACCGCGTCGATTCTTTACTTTCTCTTTCGCCGGTTCCGGAGTCCTCTCAGAGAGCTTTCGATTCCAGCTGATTACTTGCTTCTCTTCCTGATCTTTCTTCTCTTCCTCTCCGGCGACCTCATCAGCTGGGGCAATTCCTGGAGTGAGAGCGGATTTGGCCTGGCCAAACAGGACTTCGGCCTCTATCTCCGGAATTTGTTTGCCTTCGACCTTTCCGATCCGAGGCAGGTCCTCGACCATCCTCACTACGCGATCGTGGTGAGCCATGTCTTTCTTGCCAACCTCTTCCTTCTCGTACTTCCCTTCAGCAAGATCATGCACGTGTTCTTCGCGGTTCCCATGAACGCACTCAGGAGGGGATGACAATGGACGGGAAAATGAAACAAGAGTTGCTCGACGTCTTCGCCTCCAAACTGAATCAGTCCGTCCGCATGTACATGGACAACTGTGCCCGTTGCGGAGCATGCATTGAAGCGTGCCACGTCTATGCTTCTTCTCCGGAAACACGGTACACGGCAGTCGGCCGAGCGCAGAATCTGCGGCGCCTGTTCGAGAAGTATCACAAGTACTCCGGCAAGATCGCCCCATGGCTCGGAGAGGCCGTGGAGCTTGACGACAACTGGATGAAGAAGGTGTACGAGACCGCGTTCACCTGTACCGGCTGTCGCCGGTGCATGACCTACTGCCCTTTCGGCATTGACACGCAGCAGTTTCAGGCAATGGCCAAGGCCATGCTTATTGCAGCGGACATGGAACCCAAGGTGCTCTCTATGTTGGCGGACGTGTCCGTGGCCAAGGGCGAGAACATCGAAGCCACCAAGGCCAACTTTGCCGAAGCATGCCGTCAACTCGAGGCCGAGGTCATCCAGAAATGGCAGCAGGAGGCCGGCAAAGAGACGATTCCCCTTGATGTGAAGGGTGCGCACGTATTGTACGTCGCGCTGGCCGGCAAGCATTCGATCATCCCGGCCGCCGCGATCATGAATGCCGCGGGTGAGAACTGGTCCCTGAGCTATTTTGAAGCGGTGAATTTCGGCGCGTTTGTGGGAAATCCCGTTGTCACCAAGAATATCGCTCAGCGTATCATTGATGAGGCCAACCGGCTCGGCGTCAGAGAGGTGGCCATCTGCGAATGCGGCACCGCGTATCGGGTCATGCGCCACATGACCGGGACGCATGATTTTAAGGTGATCACGTTCCTCCAGCTCATCGAGCGGTACCTGCGTGACGGTCGCATCAAGGTCAACAAGGCCGTGAACAACGGTCGGACGACCTATCACGATCCCTGTCAGATCGCGCGGAACGGCGGAGTCTATGAAGCTCCACGGTACATCCTGAGCCGGCTCACAGACGACTATGTGGACACCAACCCCACCAAGTCGGCCAACTGGTGCTGTGGAGGAGGCGGCGGATTGGTGGTGGTCGGGGACAAGGACTTCCGCATGATGTCCGCAAAGGTGAAAGCGGATCAGGTCAGGGCCACCGGCGCGAAAGTCCTCGCCACCGGCTGTGAGAACTGTCATTCCCAGCTGAGCGACGTGAACGAGCACTACCAACTCGGTATGAGCGTAGAATTCGTTTCGAGCATGGCGGCAAACGCGCTGGTGCGTTGACGGCAGCCTGAATTCCCTGTAGGTTCCTGTAGGCCTCACAGGCGGGAACCGTCAAGGGGAGCGTCAACATGCCGATGAAGATCCTTTCCGAGTCTCGCTGGCTGGGCGTTCAGTACAAGCCTCAACCCGAAACTCGTTCGTTCGTCGACAGGGCTCGGCACAGGAACGACGAAGAGGTCACGGTCAGTGCATCCGTTCTGGATGACCGGGAAAGTGAACTGTTTTTCGGGATTCCGTTGGCACACCGAGGAATTCAACCCATATGGCTGCAAGTAAGGAACAATGGGAAAGAATCCTACAGGCTGCATCTCGGCAGTCTTGACCCCAATTATTATTCACCTTTGGAGGCGGCCTATGTGAGCCGTTTCGCGACAGGGAAGCGGCTTGCGGGATTTGGTCTCCTGGCGTGGTTCTTCTTTCCGTTGCTCATTTTCATGCCGTTGAAGTACCTCGGAGCTCGAGCCGCCAACCGGAGAATGAACGCGTACTTCCAGGAACACGGTATCGGATGGGGGCTTATACGACCCGGCACCGAGGTGTCCGGGTTTGTGTTCACGTCTCTGGACCGCGGAACGAAGGAATTCCCCGTCAAACTCTTGGGCTCCGGCAGAGCGAAGCAATTCTTCTTCTCGATACCGGTTCCCGGTCTCAAAGTGGACCACGGCCACCGACGATTCGACGAGTATTATCGCTCGGATGAGACGCTCGTATGTGACGAATCCATGCTGCGCAAGCAACTCGAGGCGCTTCCGCGGAGTACGACGAACACGCGTGGGACCGTCGAGGGGGACCCTCTCAATTTGGTCGTGATCGGAGACTTCGACACGATACGCACCGCGTTTGGCGCCAGATGGGATGACACGGAAAAGATCGGCCTCAGGTCATGTTGGCTTACCATCAAATCGTTTTTGATTGGTACGAGGTACCGATATTGCCCGGTGAGTTCCCTTCACTTTCAAGGTCGCAGCCAGGATTTTGCACTTCAGAGGACGCGTCGGCAGATCAACGAACGACTTCATTTGCGCCTTTGGATTACGCCCTTGGTGTTCATGGGAAAACCGGTCTGGGTAGGTCAGATAAGCCGAGACATCGGCGTACGATTCACTCCGAAGACCTGGAATCTTACCACACACAAGATCGATCCCGACGTCGACGACGCGAGGGATTACGTTCTCGGGGACCTTATGGAAGCCGGCCGGGTCTCGCATGTGACCTACGTGGGAGGAGTGGAAGCCGCGGACCGAAATGCTCCGAGAAGAAATCTCACGGGCGACCCCTACTTCACCGACGGCCTGAGGGCGGTCGCGGTGGTCTCAGAAAACCGGACCGATCCGAACATCCTCAGTTGGTCGTGACGCCGGCCGGCTAAGTACAGGGTTTCGGAAATACGGACACGAATTCTGTGCCGTATCCCCGACCAACACCGATCACGATTCGTGACAAGTGCTGGGGCCGGTAAACAGCGACAATCGACCAGGGTCCCGCGGAAGTCGGGATGCCGGGCGCTCTCGGAGCAGAAATCCCGGGGAACGCGGGAAGGCCGGCGCTACCCCAACTTCGGCGGTTAAGGCTCTGAGTATCCGTCCGTCATAGTTCCCCTGCTTACCCAACACCATATATTACTACGGAGGAATTTCACTTTTTACGGCCATAACGCGAGGTAAGCGGCTGGTCGTGGGGAGCTGGAAGGCTTTGGCCACAGCGGTGAAAAACGACCAGACTCAAGAGCGGTACACGCAGTTGGACCGGAGATTGAAACCTTAAGCCATTTCGCGTGGCCGCATTGTTTCACATATGTGATTCGTGCAATACCGAAGTCGGTCCTCTCATTTGGGTCAGTAGTACTGCCGTATGTAAGCGTAGGATCTGTCGAAAAGGTCCTGGTCGGTGTGAAGCTCGTATTTGAGCAGCGTCTTCCGGAGCTCCTTCTGGACAAGGCGTTCGCCCTGGCTGGTCTGCTGCCGGTCGGGGAACCGGACCTTCTTCACGATCTCGTCGATGTCCGCCACGATGCGTTCAACAATGATATGCGTATTCTGGTTCTTGGCTTCGGAGAAAAGCTCCGTAAGAGCTTCTTTGGCCCGATCTCTTTCCTCTGCCGGATCGGTTTCCTTCTCCGCTTCAACGACTTCCTTGGCGATTTCAAGGATGGCCTTCAAGAATTCCAGACTGGTGAGGAATCCTTGCTCGTGCCGCTCTTTGACCTTCTCCAGGCGCTCGCCCAAAGCAATGAACATGGGGTTGTCCTTATGCTTGAGGAGCCGCGCGACCAACTTGATCTCGATTTCCCGTGCCCTTTTTCCCGGCTCGGCGTCCTTGAGGATTTCCTCCAGCACCTGCGTATCCATGACGAGTGTCTCTACGTCGTCGCGCGCTGCATCCACATGGACGTTCCGGTTAATGAGCTCTACCGTCTTGGCGCCCAGGGCGTGCCATAGCAATTTGCCGTTACCGCTCGGCGGCTTAACCGACTCGTAGACCAGTGTCAACCATCGGTAATCCTGTTCGTATGGGCTTAGCACCGGGTCGGGGGAAAGCGCCTCCCAGATCGTACCAAGTACGTTGTACTCGGCAGCGAACTTGTCCCTCTTCTCGTTGTTGGGCAGGCATTGCTGCGCCGCCACGAGCCCCTCGTAACCACCGATGGTCCGGTCCACGCCGGAAAAGAATGCCAGGCACTTTTGCACTTGCAGGGGTAAGGCCTTCCGCAACTCATCGATGTTGGAAACGACCCTTTGTACGGCTTTCTCATCAAAATCCAGAGCACGGGCAACGTCGTCGAAAATGCCGATATAGTCCACGATCAAACCGTGTGTCTTGGTCTGACCGAAAGTGCGATTGGTGCGGCAGATGGCTTGCAGGAGGTTGTGGTCCTTCATCGGTTTGTCAAGATACATCACCTGCAAGATGGGAGCATCGAACCCGGTCAGCAGCTTGCTGGTGACGATCACGAACTGCAGAGGATCAGCCGGGTCGCGGAAGCGGTCGAGAAGCTTCTCCTCGGCATCTTTATCGCGGACGTGCCGCTTCCATTCAGGCGGGTCACCCTGCGCCGCGGTCATGACGATGGCGCCGGCCTCCGGGTCGATCAGTTCATCCATCGCGGCCTTGTAGAGCACACGGCACTCGCGGTCAAAGACCACCACCTGAGCCTTAAGACCGTTGGGCTCCATCTTCTGTTGAAAGTGTGTCACCATGTGCTGGACCACGGCCCGTATGCGCTCCGGGTTCTTGACCAGCACGGCCATCTTGGCCGCACGCTTTGCAAGGTCGTCACGATCCTGCTCGCTCAGGTTGCCGGTGATCTGCTGGTAAGCCTCATCAATCGCTGCTTTGTCGATCTTCAGTTTGACCTCCGGCGCCTCGAAGTGCAGCGGTAGCGTCGCCTTGTCCCGGATGGAATCCTGGAACGAGTAGCGGCTCATATAGCCTTGTTCATCCTCGTCCGCGCCGAAGGCCCAGAAAGTGTTTCGGTCTGCGCGATTGATCGGGGTTCCGGTAAGGCCAAACAGGAAAGCATTGGGGAGCGCCTCACGCATCTTCCGGCCGAGGTCTCCTTCCTGCGTGCGGTGCGCCTCGTCCACCATGACGATTATGTTCGAACGCTCGTTGAGCCTGCCTTCCGCCTCGGCGAACTTATGAATGGTAGTGATGAGCACCTTGCGCACGTCTTGAGCGAGAAGAGTCTGCAACTCCTGCCGGGTGGCACAGCCGACCATATTCGGCACATCGGCGGCATTGAACGTGGCGGTGATTTGTGTGTCGAGGTCGATGCGGTCCACCACGATAATCACCGTGGGGTTGCGTAGTTGGGGATGGAGCCTGAGCTTCTGTGCGGCAAAGACCATCAACAGAGACTTGCCGCTGCCCTGGAAATGCCATATCAACCCTTTCTTCGGATATCCCTTCACAACGCGGGCGAGAATTTGGTTCGTGGTCTCATGTTGCTGGTAGCGGCAGATGATTTTGATGCGACGATGCTTCTTGTCGGTCGCAAAGAGCGTGAAATTCTGTGCAATATCCAGCACGACTTCCGGCCGCAGCATGCTCTTTACTGTGGCTTTGACGTGCTCCAAACGGCCTTCATCTTGATTGTCGTTGTCCCGCCACGGCCCCCACATCTCGATGGGCATACGGATCGACCCGTATCGGAACAGTTTACCCTCTGTGGCAAAGGAGAAGACGTTCGGCACGAACATGGCCGGCACTTCTTTCTCGTAAATCTGATTGATCTGAAAAGCGCCGTCGAACCAGGTCACCGCGCTGCGGGTAGGTGTCTTTGCCTCCCCCCGATGACCAGCGGAATGCCGTTCACCAAGAAAACCACATCAAAGCGTTTCTCAACTGCTCCGACTTGGTACGTCCATTGGTTCGTCACGGTGAGGCGGTTTTCGTCCGGCGCTTCGAAATCCACCAGTCGTACGGGCACGTGCTCGCCGTTCGGCCCAAAAGGCATAGTCTTTTCGCCTCGCAGCCAAGACATGAAGTTTTCGTTGGCCCGCACCAAGCCGTCCGCCTGTACGGACAGAATGCACGCGCGTAAATTATAGATGACCTCATCCGCACGGTCGGGCTGAGCCGCGATTTCGGGGTTGAGACGGATCAGCGCCTCTCGAACCCACGATTCCACCGTCACATCTTCGGGCTGACGAGGGAGATTGGTAGCGGGCACGTAATCCCAATGGGCAGGTGGTACCTCGCCCTTGCGTTCCGCGAACGTGTCGAGGATCATCTGCTCGACGGTGTTGCCTTCTGTGAAGTTCATGCGACACCCTTCCAATGGCAGCCTTTGTTCGGAGAATCTGCAAGGTTTGCCGATTATCAACCATGTGCCGGCCTACACTCCGTGACACTCCGTTGCCCGCGGCAACAAATGACAACTCACGGCTCATGCCGAGGGTTCAGTGCTCGCCGTCGCATCGGTCGCGGTTATATCCTCAATGGACCGCAGTGAATAACGGGGGCGACCTTGTCCCACCCGGATAACATGCAGCCTCACGCGGGCCGGTTTGTGCAGGAAATCCCGATTCAGGATGTCCGCGTCCTCGATATCCAAGCCGATCTTTCCCCTTAGAATCTCTTGGTGATCAGCAGTCTTGAACTCAAATGTTCGCCCCGTGGGTAATACCCCCTGGAGTTCTCCGTCGTGCTCTTCGACCGCCTCTCGGATGTTGTCTTCCCGCAGACGTTCTGTCGAGGCTCGGAGGTGATCCACGTCACGAAACCGAAAAAACCGCTCCTTGAATTCGAGCCCACACCACGCATCCTGCTGTGCTAGATAGTCCAAGAAATCAGCCGCCTTCTTTACTGCCCGTGGATGAATCTCGTCGATCAGTTCGGCCACATCGTCATCGGAGCCGGCAGCAATTAACTGGAAGAGCTCAAGCATTTTTTGAAGGGCGTTTTCGGCCTTACTAGGCTCAGGGAACAACATGCTTGTCTCTGGTTGGGGAAGCTCAAACTCGAAGCCGAACGATCCTACTGCCGTGCCGGTAATCAGTAGCTGATTCTTTTGTCTATCGGGAATCGGCCCCATGTATCGCAGGTTCTCCGCAAGTCCGGCAGCCACCACAGCCACTGCATCACTAAAAGCCCCGGCCGCCTTAGACGCGAAGTCGGCGGCAATACCGTGGCTGCCGAAGACCGGTTTCCCACGGAAAGTAAGGCGGGCTTTATAGCCCAACTGATCCTCTCTCACATTAGCAATGGCCCGTCGCGCTGATTCCAGCCGAGCTTCAAGACCCATGCGCTCAATGACATTTTCCTCCGGAATGTCTGCCAGCAGCGATTCCAGTTCCTTTATCTCGGAAGACATGGACAGAAACTCATCGTGATTCATGGGCGACCTCCTTCCCGGCGAATGGAGTCCAACGCGTTTGCCGCCTCGTCATCCTCCCCGAGGGCAAGATCTACCTGAACAAACCCCTTCCAGACGCCGTTCCGACGGTGTGACCACATGCTATACCAGTATGCGATCTGTTTTACGTGCCGACTTTGAGTAGGTTGTCCAAGGACGCATGGATAAGCATCCACACGAAAAATCGACTTTGTCCGATCGGGTCTGAACAGGTCTGCGTGATTTTGGGCCAGGGTCCTTTGGTCCATCCCCGGAGGTAGACAGAAAAACGTTACCACATCTATGTCGTTGGGTTCGCGGGATTCCAGCAACTCCGTTTGCTCCGCAAAACTCCCGTCCAACCACTGAAAACCATTTATAATTCCTGCCTTGTGCAGCTCACTCCGAGAGACGCAGGGTAGATTTGAACCAGAATGCCTTTAACAACGCATCGTAGGTCAGCTCAATAAAGGCGGGCGCAAGTCTTCTGTCCATCAAGTCAGTTCCTTCTCTCTTGGATGGAACACGGTGAAAGCATCTGTTCGATTTCTTACAATCCCGAGAAGCTCATGGAAGAGCCTCATCACCCTACGCAAGAAATCAGCCAGATCTGTTTGCGCTCTCTGGATTAACATCAGCGTGGAATCTATCGCGCAAACGATAGCAGTAAGATGCGTCTGGTCACCAAGGCTCGTAAGAGGGACGGGAAGCTTCTTCACCACGGTCGAATTGATTGTGTTGAGTCCGCTTGAACTCTTTGCATGGCGCCGGAAATAGGCCCGCCCACCCGCGCTGTTGATGTAAAGGTTTAGATAATCCGGCAGGAGGGCGTTCGAGCACCGCACTCTGATCAGATGGTTTTGGTGGAGAATTCCGGCAAGTTCTTCATGCCAAACAGCAGATCGACCAATTTCATGAACGCCGGCATGCCCTTCCACGATCAATATGTCGCCATGCCTTAAAGCGAATTTGGTTTCTTCATCCGCCGTGCAGCCAATGGTCTTAATCTCGGTGAGGTCAAGCCGTTCCCGAAGCACATTCGCGACTCGAAGATAAGGGGAATGATTAAGGAACTTGGCTCGACGGCCACCAAGAGTAATTCCGTAGATAATGTCAGCGAGCGACCCAAGATCCTGCTTCTCCCGCTTTGATTTAGTTTCAGCAAAGTGTTGCTCGACCAATGCGCGTCTTGCATGCCCGAGCGCTATCATCTCAGCATTGTAATGCTGCTGAACTCTATCCACTGCCCATAGGATTTCCGCGATGCGGCGCTGGTGTTCGAGTGGCGGGAGAGGGAACTCGAACTTGGCAAGGTGACTCCAGTTGGTGCGGGGCGACAGTGAGCCGGAGGAAGTCTCAACCGCGAACTGAAAGAATCGCTCGGATAAACAGAGGAACGGTAGAAGTTCGGGCAATAGCTGGTCGTTCTTCGGTGTGAACACGTAGATGTCGCCGGAAACCACGGCGTCGAACTCTGCCAAGGCCACCTTGCGCTGATAGGCGCGGCGCTTGCCGAAAAGCACCTGTCCAGGCCGACAGCGTCGCGTGAATGTCGTTCCATCTGCGACATTACCCCATGCCCGGACGTGAAGCGACTCCGGCTCCAGATGCTCTAACCCGATGAAGCGTTCAATTCCAGCCGCGTCCGGATTTCGCTCTGTCTCATTGACGTTTTCTACCACCTCACCAAAGCTCAAGCGCCGCCACCCGGATCGATCAAAGATCGGGAGCTTGGCCCAGTCAGGATTGAGATTCGGTGCGTTCACGCCGCGTCCTCCTTTGACCAGCGGTAGAACACCTTGAGACCGTTCCCGTGAGATTTGGGCAACACGCCGTCGTGCTGCAACCGCCCCACGACGATTCCCGGAGCGATACCGATCTCGCGGGCAAATGCTTCAATCTGAGAATTGGAACGATTCCATTTCGCGAGAAAACGACGCAGAGCGACCGGAGAAATCAGTCTGTCGCGTGCGAAGGCATTGGCCTCCTCTTCCTTCTCTCCCTCCAGTCCGTTTCCTTCGACAAATACCTCCTTGCGACCATGCTTGATGATGTGGCCCGCTTCATGGAAGAAGGTGAACCACAGATGGTCGTTGCTCTTGTACCTTAAGCTCAACTGTATGACCGCCTTCTCGCCCAGCCACCGGGTAGCCCCGTAAACTCCCGACTTGGGAAGCTCGGGAACGAAGACCACAGCCACCCCTGCCGCGGCGCACAACTCCACTAATCGAGGACGGAAAACCCGAGGTGTTTCCCGCGTAAGCCCGCGAATGTTTTCAAGAACATTTTGAAAACGTTTCTTGTCGAACGCTGCGCATTGGATCTTCCGGGCTTCAATCTCACCTTTGCGAAGCCACGCGGAAACGGACTCGGCGCACGTCTCGAATCTCTGAGTCTGGCGATACGCGATCTGATACTCCCGCCAAACGGTTTCCCATTGCTCGGGGGACGCGACGCCGAAGAAACGGAGCACCTCTTCAAGCTGAGAAACCTTGTCCGGTTCCTTGGCAATCCACCCCAGCTTTGCCATAGCGTTCACCGGAACCTTCTTCAGCCAATCGAGGCGCGATTGAAGGCGGTCCTTCTCGGCAAGACGGGTGCGGTCTTCCTGGAATTGCCGTTCCAAGTTGTTCCAGAAGTGCGCCGGGCGGCCAAGGGAGCGTTCCAGTTTCAGCGAGGTCTCCGGAGTAATCGGGGATTTTCCCTTGATGATCTCGTTAATGGTCTTCTTGGTCAGACCGGTCCTGATTGCCAGTTCGGCCTGGGTCATCCCGTAGGTCTCAAGGTATTCTTCCAGCACTTCTCCGGGGGCAACTAGGTAATCCGGAGCATATTGATGTTGCACAGTCTCAGCCATGAGTGTCCTCCACCCCCAGAATTATGACCGCGGTAACCTGGGACCAGTCCAGCCCGCCGTCTTTCAGCGTTGGGAGCGGGTCATGGTCCGGAATGAAAATGAGGCGATAGGGATGGTCCAGGTCCATGGACAATTGGCCGGATCTCTGACCCTCGGTGAGTTCGTGGCACCTTTCCGGTCCAGTCTTAGGAGGCCAGAAATCCTTCAGAGTCTTGGCGGCCCTCAAAGCTTTCATGCGGTTCCGGATCTTCTTGGCCCGCAAAGCTCCGTGAATTCTCTCAAGCTGCGCTCCCTCGTTGAAGGATTTCGCCACCTTCTTATTCTTAAAGGATATGTCCACGGACCTGCCTTGTCAAGAGTTTTGTGCACCCATTGGGTTAATCATTTTTCTGTTTCGATTACCTGGAAGAGACGCTCCATGGACACCCGCAACTCACGTGAGCTTTCCTGCCAAGCTGCGATGGCCTGACCGAGATCGCCGTGATTTCCCGTTTGGGCCTTCGTTCGGCCGTTGCCGTTTTCAGGCCTTACATAGAGGGGAAGACTCAGATTGCAGTCTTTGGATCGGATTTCTTCCAGCCCGGCGACCCGGGCAAAGCCGGGTTCGTCTTTGAACTGCTCATAGGCATGGACGATATGAGCAATATGGTCATCGGTGAGAAAGCTTTGGGCTCGTTCGCGAGTGACCTCGTTGACGGCGTTGATAAAGAGGATTTTGCTACGGCAGGCCTTGGGCTTGGCAGCGCGGCAAATGACGACACACGCTTCCATCGGTGAGTTGTAAAAGAGGTTGGGGCCAAGCCCAGGACGCACTCGATCACGTCGGCCTCGATGACCTTGCGCCGCATCTCGGCCTCTTCCTGGCGGAACAGCACGCCGTGGGGAAACAGTATTGCACAGCGGCCTGTTTTGGGCGCAATGCTCTGGATGATATGCTGCCAGAAGGCGTAATCGGCCCGTCCTTGCGGCGGGGTACCAAAGATGTTTCGGCCCCACGGGTCAGAGGAAAAGGCTTCGCGGTCCCACTGCTTGATGGAATAAGGCGGATTGGCCAGTACCACATCGAAGCGCATGAGCAGGTCACCCTGCACCAATTTGGGTTCACTCAGGGGGTCGCCACGCTCGATGCGAAAGTCTTCGATACCGTGGAGAAAGCAGTTCATCCGGGCAATGGCACTGGTGGTCAGGTTCTTCTCCTGTCCGAAGAGCTTTCCCCAGAGCGTGCGGTCATCACCGTGATTCCCCTTCACGTGGTGGATTGCTTCCAAGAGCATGCCGCCCGTGCCGCAAGCAGGGTCATAAATGGACTCGCCCTCCTGAGGGTCGAGGATGTTCACCATAAGCCGCACGACCGAACGCGGGGTGTAGAACTCGCCCGACTCGGCCAGAGCAGCCTGATATTGTTCGTCATGCACGTCGGAGAGGCGCTTAAAGAAAAGCAGGGGAAACACGTAGGTCTTGAAGTCAGCCGCGTCCACCGGTCCGCGCAGTATATTGGCCGCTTCCCATAGGTGAGATTGGAGTCCGTTTGCAGTTACGATGTCTTTGTTCATGGCGGGCTCGGTCTCATCGGATTCACTTGCCGCACGCGACAACTTATGCGGAATCGGAACTCGTAGTCAAAAGATTTCATACAGTTTTTTCTATAAGCCCCGGTTCTACGTTCCCCCACAAGCTCTTCCCCGTCCGGTATGGGAACCCTCCGATCCGATCTGTTAGTGACTCTCGGTTCAGACACCCTTTCGGACTCGTCGAGTTCCGTGATGGACAGGAACCCTTTGTCCACAATTCGGGAATTCGGCGACATACCACCGCTTATGACACAATAGTCGCTTCAGAGGCTTCCCCAGTAGTTCCAAACTCAGGTCCCGGCATGCCGGCCGTGCGAGCAAGGCTCCACGGCCCTCAGGTCCCTCCGTCCGTGTTGCTTGTCGAAACTTCCCCGGAGGACCGTCTTCCGCATATCCCGAGAATCCCTCCCAATCTCCGACACATCTCGGGAGCGTTTGATCCGTTACCGGGGCATCACGTAGGCGATCCCTCTCAGAATAAATCACGTCCCTCGAGCGAACTCTACGCTGCTTGACATCGTACGAATGTCCGGGGACTGCGATCCGCGAACGACGATCCGTACGGACTTGCAGTCAGAGAGTGGTTCGCCTGAAGACGAAAACAGTGACATGTCCGCTGAATTTCGAGAATTCTTCGCCTACGAGAGCGACCTGAAGGTACCTTCTGCTAAGCGCCATCACACATTTGGTATACGAATTCCCCACAGTTGCGGTATCATTGATTTCATTCACGGAGTAATCTCGGTCCGTCGGCCGGACGGACGCGGGGAATGGGCACTCAAGGCCTCAGCTCCGGTAACGGGAACGGGCCTTGGTCTTAGGAATTGTATGGCATGATTGATGGAAATACATTTGTGGAAATAGCCGGGATTCTGGGTCTCGCGACGCTGATCGGCATTATCGGGCAGAAGCTTCGTCAACCCTTGATCATCATGTTTCTCGCAGCGGGCGTTCTAGCAGGTCCTTCAGGCTTGGGAATAATCCGAAGCCATCAGGAGATCGAACTGCTGGCGCATATCGGCATTGCTCTGTTGTTGTTCATCGTCGGCCTCAAACTCGATTTGCATCTCATCCGCACCACCGGCCCGGTCGCTTTGGCCACCGGCCTAGGGCAGATCGTGTTCACGTCCATAATCGGGTTTGTCATTGCCGTTGCGCTGGACATGTCTTACCTCACCGCAGCCTACGTCTCCGTGGCCCTCACCTTTTCGAGCACAATTATTATTGTCAAGCTGCTGTCCGATAAGAAAGAGATCGATTCTCTCTATGGCCGGATCGCCATCGGGTTTCTGATTGTTCAGGATATCGCCGCGATTCTGGCTTTGGTCGGCCTGACCACCTTGGGATCATCGGCAGAGGGCCAAGGCTCGGCTTATGTCTCCACGGTGACGATCGTTGCCAAGGGTATCGGCTTGCTGGGTTTTGTGGCCCTGATGATGAAATACGTGCTCCCGCAGCTGACCAGACGCCTCGCGCACTCGTTGGAATTGTTGACGCTTTTTGCAGTCGCGTGGGCGGTTTTCCTGGGCGCGGGCAGTGACGTGCTGGGGTTCAGCAAAGAGGTCGGAGCGTTTCTCGCCGGGATTTCGCTCGCCTCGACCGACTACCGGGACTCCATCGGAGCTCGCCTTACAAGTCTCAGGGATTTCCTTCTCCTGTTTTTCTTCATCGACCTCGGAGCCCGTTTGGACTGGTCCACGGTGGGTGCGCAGGTGGGTACATCGCTCATATTCTCCGTCTTTGTGCTCATCGGCAACCCACTGATTGTATTGGTGATCATGGGGTTGATGGGGTACCGACGCCGTACGGGGTTCCTTGCCGGGCTTACGGTTGCCCAGATCAGTGAGTTTTCTCTCATTGTGGCGGCCTTGGGGTTGAGCATCGGTCACATCACCAATGAAACCGTGGGTCTGATTACTCTCGTGGGAGTCGTGACCATCTTCATTTCCACGTACATGATCCTTCATTCAGGGTGGCTGTACCAATTCTTGTCCGGGCCTCTGAAGGTGTTCGAAAGGCGTGATCCCTATCGGGAAGCCGCAATAGATACCCTTAAGGAAACCGCATCGGTAGACGTGATTTTGGTGGGGTTGGGCAACTATGGGAGCGCCATTGCAGCATACCTGCTCGGGCGAAACAAATCCATGCTGGGTATTGATTTTGACCCGGGGGTACTGGACAAATGGCGTGAACGAGGATTATCGGTGTTATATGGAGACATGGCCGACCCGGAGATTCATGAACACGTGCCCTTGAATCACGCGCGATGGGTGATCAGTACCGTCAGATCAAGAGAGATGAACCTGGCTCTTGTTCACAAGGTGAAGAAGGAAGGGTACGACTGTAAAGTCGCTTTGACCGCTGCAAACGAGGAAGAGGCCCATGAGTTCAAGCGCGCGGGCGCCCACCTGGTGTTTCGACCGTTTACCGACGCAGCGGAACAGGCTGCCGACGCGTTGACCTACGCGATGGATTTTCTCCCGGAGAATATCGATTGGCCCATATCGTTCCTCGACGTGCGTGTCAAATCCGACGCTGCGGTGGCCGGGCAGACCATCAGAGCCATTCCGTTGAGGCCCGCGACCGGGGTGTCGATTCTGGCCGTCAGCCGGGGCGGCCAGGTTCATTACGACCCGGAGCCGGATTTCCGGATTTTTCCGGGAGACCGTCTGCTCATCATGGGGCCGCCGGACGGCATCAAGGACGCGGAACGGGTACTCAATCAACTCGAAGTAGGAAAAGATACGGAAGATGGCGATCGCTTTGAAATCGCAGAAATCAGGATTGCCACGGATTCGAAACTTTCGGGAAAGACCCCGGCCGATCTCCGGTTCCGTCAGGAGTATGGGGTAACCGTCGTGGGAATTCGGCGAGGCGACGAACAGATCACGATGATAGATCCGCAAGAGCCTTTACTGGCGGGAGACCGTCTCATTGTCATCGGAAGGACCGAGGTGATCGGGAATTTGAGGAACCGGGAACCCTTATAGGTTACGGTGCAACGGGAAATACGAAATTGATCCGACACGTTGTACGAACCACCACGATTGCCTCGGCGGGAACAAGGCAGTCCCAAACGAGGCGAGGCGACGGATGAAACGATTTAAGAATATTCTCTATGTGAGCGAAGCAACCGTAGATCAGGCTTCGGCAGTCGCGCGAGCGGTCACTCTGGCGGAAAACAACCAGGCGGACCTGACGGTTGTCGACGTTGTCCCTCATGGTGGGGACGACGTCGCTGCCGATCTCACGACCTCCCGCAGGCAAGCCCTGGAATCCTTGATCGAGCCCCACCGACATCGTTTGGAGATCCCCACGCATGTGCTGGCGGGGACCGCGTTTCTCGAGGTGATTCGTGCGGTGCTGCGCAACGATCACGATCTTGTGATCAAGGCGGAAGAACCTCCCGATTCCCTGGACATGATGTTCGGCAGCGATGATATGCATTTGCTGCGGAGATGCCCGTGTCCGGTATGGCTGATGAAGCCCCCGGAAAAAACCAACTATAACTGCATCCTTGCCGCCGTGGATTTCGATCCGTTGCAATCCTCACCGACGGAACAAGCCCTGAACCGGGAGATCATCGAACTGGCCTGTTCCCTTGCGCTTTCAGACTTCGCGTCCCTCCATCTGGTCCACGCATGGGAACCCTATGCCGAAGGAATTATGCGGGGGAGGGGCGACATGACGGGGAAGACCATGGCTTCCTATATTGAAAGAGAGCATATCCGCCACCAGGAAGGGTTATACAGGTTGGGAGAGACCCTACGCGAACACTTCGGCGCCGATGCCTACGATTATCTTGGCCCCCGGTTCCACCTGCTGCGGGGACCGGCACGGAAACTGATACCTGTATTGGCGGAAGAGTTGCGCGCGGATCTCGTCGTCATGGGGACCGTTGCCCGGACAGGCATTTCAGGGCTCATCATCGGCAATACCGCGGAGTCGATTCTCAGCCGGCTCACATGTTCCATACTTGCCGTCAAGCCCCCGGGGTTCACAACGCCCGTGAAGCCGGCCGACTGAGGAAACCGCGTCTGTAAGAGCCGCGAAGCTTCTTGCTCAAGAAATGCCGGTCGGTTATCCGCACGCAGGCTCTCCCGGGTCCCGGATCTTTCGCCTCAAGATCTTGCCCGTACTGGATTTCGGGAGATCGGCAACCACCTTGAACGTCTTGGGGACCTTGTAGGATGCAAGCCGTTCCTTGCAGAACGAAATCAATTCCGCGGCGGCAACCTGCCGGCCTTGTTTTGCGACCACGAACGCCGTGACGGCTTCCCCGTAATCCCGGTCCTCCAAACCCACGACGGCACACTCGCTTATGTCGGGATGCTGATACAGAACTTCCTCGACCTCGGAAGGAAACACATTGTAGCCTCCCGTTATTATGACGTCTTTTATCCGGTCAACAATGAACAGGTACCCGTCTCGGTCGATCCGGCCCACATCCCCCGTGTGGAGCCACCCGTCGCGCACCATGGCCGAAGTCTCTGCCGGTCTGCCCAGATATCCCTTCATGACATTCGGCCCGCGAACCCTTATTTCACCGGTTTGGTCTGTCGGAACCGGCTTGCCGTCGGGATCCGTTATCCCGACTTCCACGATTCCGGCCGGTGTGCCCACGGAACCGATCTTGTGGCGGTACATGTGATTGTAGGTTACGAGGGAGGAGGTCTCGGTCATTCCGTATGCTTCGTGAATGGTCAGACCGTACGTCTCCAGCCATTTTCGAACGATTTCCGATGCCATGCTCGTGGCCGCGGAAAAGCAGTAATTTACCGTGGAGAAATGACGCCTGAGCTTCGGTTGGGCCAGCAGCCTGACAAACACCGTGGGAACCGCGTAGAAACGAGTGACTCGATCGGTGACCAACGAGTCCAGGATACGGTCCAGGTCAAAACCGTCGTGCAGGACCAGGGTCCCGCAGCCGTAGAAGATGCCGTTCATGATGTGATTGCCGCCGAACACGTGGTTGAGCGGCATGAAACAGAGCGACCTGTCTTCCGGCCGAGTCCGCTCGTGATAGCAGACGTTATGTGCCGTGAACAGTATGTTCCTGTGAGTCAGCATGGCGCCTTTGGGCGTGCCCGTGGTGCCCCCTGTGTACAGGATCACGCAGGGGTCGTCCGCATCCGTGTGGACCAGGGCCGGTGATGTATCGCAGCCGTCCGTGGTCTCAAGGACGGTTGACAAGACCGGATGGGACTCGAACACGATGACCGAATCAAGACCGGGAAGCGCTCCGGTTTCCGGAACACGGTCCGCAAGCTTCTCACAGGTAATCAGCAGCCGCGGCTGCGAGTCTCTCAGCAAGTGCTCGATTTCGTATCTCTTGTACGCGGGGTTCAGGCATAATACCACTCCGCCCGCCCGGATGACGCCATAGTAGGAAACGACCCACTCGGCGCTGTTGGGAAGGTGGAGGGCCACCATATCCCCGCGCTGTAAGCCTTCAGCCAAGAGACATGACGCGACGCGGTTGATGCGTGTCCGAAGCTCGCCGTACGTGTAGGCTCCGGATCCGGAAATCAACGCGGGTTTGTCCGCAAAATACGTGGCCGCGGCGTCAATGATGTATGAAAGATTCATCTTGGTCCCTGAGTACGTACGCTTCTCTTCGCCAAGAGCCGGCGGTAACCAAGCTCCCGTACGGCATGAATGAATAGGTCGAGAAGCGTTCCGCCGGCACGGCAACGGGTCGCGGACTGAACGTAGCGTGCCTACGGACGACAGGTACCCTTGGTTTCAGCTCTTTTCCGAGTAGCTTGCGAAAAAACGGCGTTCCGCGTCGTGGGTCCCGATGAGTATGAGCTCATGTCCCTTGGCAAAGCGAAAAGAGGGATCCGGGTTAGCGATCATGTCGCCTTTGTTGTTGACGGCAATCACATTGCATCCGGTATCCCTTCTGATCAGGCTTTCATTCAGGCGTTTCCCGACCAGAGAAGAGTGCACGTCCACGCGAAAGACGTACAGCCCCTCCGCTATCATCAGGTGCTCGCCGGGCATAAGAAGATTGACGATCATGTTGGCCGCCATGGAGCCATATGACAACACAAGATCGGCGCCCGCGGAATGCAACTGCGCAACGTTCCTGTCATGATTCGCCCGGCTGATGATCCGTATGTCCGGCCGGAGTTTCCTGCAGTAGATGCTGAGATAGATATTCGTGGGATCGTCATGCGTCGTGACGAGAACCGCTTGGGCCAGTCCTATGCCGGCTGTTTTCAGGGTGTTGATGTCCGCCGCGCTCCCCTGCACATAATGCTCGTCTTTGACAAGCGCGGGTTTTTTTTCGATGATTCGGTAGTCAATGCCGCGCTCGTCCAGTATTTGAGCCGCTGCGCAGCCCACCCGTCCGCCGCCCAGAATGAGTACCCGCGTCACGGGATCTCTGTCGCGCGAGAAGTGCTCATCGTAGTCCCGAAGCTGTTCGGCCGACCCTGCAAGCAGCAACAAGGAAGACGGGGTGATGACGGTTTCGGCTCTGGGCATGTGTAATCTCCCCCGTTCCCATACTCCGACCACGGTGATGCCGAACCGTTGTCGCAACTCGGCTTGCTCGAGGTTCTTGCCTTCGAGCGATGTCTTCATGGCCGATGCTTCGGCAATGAGCAAGGAATCAATATTCCCGATTACGTTTGCCTTTGTGCTCGTTCCCAGTACCCGCCTCGCCATGGAGTGGCCGAGCATTTTCTTGAACTGAAACACGTGCGAACTACCGGCAAGTTCAAGAATATTCACCGAATCGTCAAGATCCGCGCTTGCAACGATGGGAATCTCCCGAGTGATCTCGCGAACCGTGAACGCAATATTGGTATTGACCATGTCGTCTATATTGGCAAACACGAGTGCCGCCTTTTCAACTCTCCCGCTCCTGTACGTCGCGGGATCGTCCGGTTCGCCCACGAGGACGGGGTATCCCAGATCATGAAGTTCCACGGCTTTCCGAATGTCCGGTTCGATGAGGACATGGTCGTACCGGTACTGCTTCAGCAGTTCCATCAAATTGACGCAGATGGGATCATAACCGGTGAGGATAACGTGTCTTTCCGTTGTCGCCGGCAACTCCCTCGGCGCAATGGAAGCTCTCTGGGATTCCAGCCAGGGCAGGTAGATGAACTGGATAAAAACGAACGGGAGCATTGTCAGGAGGAAGATGATTCCGGAAAGGAGCACGACGATGGAAAACACTTTTCCCAGATCGGTGGAAAATGTGATGTCGCCGAACCCGAGGGTGGACATGACCGTGAGGGTCCAGTACAAACCGGTGATCCAACTGAACTGCCGGTCCTCGTGGAGCATCACGAAGTGAAACAAGACCGTGTAGAGACAGACCAAGACCAGGAGAAGCAAAAGAAACTTCCTGAGAATGCGAATACTTCTCTCTTGTCTCTTATTGAAGAGAAACAGGAATTCGTTGAACAGAATCTTCATGGTTCGAGGCTCATGCAGAGGATTCACCGTCATTGTCGGACGGGCGGCTATTTCTCATCGAAGGCTTCCTGCCTATCGGCGAGGACTGCAATGCGTTGCAACCGTCAAATATCCAGGGTTCACGAAAAGTCGCAACGCCGATAATTGCGTCAAGGCGGGGTCCGTCGTGAGCCCCAAATCTTACGACAGCCTTTCCCGTCAGTCAACGTCGGTGTGCCCCATCCATGAAACCCGATGGAAAATGGGGACATTCCTCTTTCTTGCTGTTCCGACACACTCTGCGGTCACGTGAGCCCGTGCCGAGAACCGCCCGACCTTCCGTCAATAAGACCTGCAACCATGTGTCGAAATGCGGCAATGCGGGCCAAGAAGTTTTGATCAGGAATGCATCCCCGGCCTCGCTGCGGCCAAGAATGGACCCTAAAAAACAGCGTGTCCCCTTTTCTCTTTTTCCTTCTGATGGTGGGCGAGGGCTTCGAACGATTCCAGAAGGAGCCTGGTCTCGTCTGCCGGATACTTCTGCCGAAGCGATGTCTCCAACTCCTTTACAAGATTGCGAAACCGGATCGGGTTCTGCTGATTCTCGGGACTGCGCCGATGGGTCGGCTGGTAAAGTGAGAGACACGGCGGCGGCTGAACCGATGCCAACTCGGCAAGTGATTCGATGGTGAGCAAAGTCATCTTCTGTGTCATTGTCATTCCTCCTGTTTTGTGATTCAGTTATGTAAGAAGCTCAATGATCTCCAAACACAAATAGAAGATCGGCGCCGCCTCGCGTAAAATCTGTTCGACCTCCGTTACCTGGTCAGGGGCACGCGGTCGAAGAACTCCCCGGTCAACGCCGGCAGCACGGCGATTTGAATCGATTTTCATCTTCGAGTGCTTCGCGCACACTCGTCAGCCGGCTCTCAAACCTTGCCCGGTCGTACGGGGACTCGATGGTGCGTTCGGCCAGGTCGGCGATCCATTGCACTTTTGCATAAACCGCCCGTCGCCGGCTTGGGTTGGCTGTCAGACTGGCGATGGTTTGAAGCGCGCCGAGCATCCGCAACATGATGGCGACGTTGCCTGCGGCATTCTGCCGGATCTGGTCGAAGGCTTCGGCTAACAGGCTCTCGAAGCTCGGGCCTCGGGCAATCAAGCGCAACTCCCCCTGATCCAGGCGGTGGGAGGTTGCAATCCGGCGGTTCGCAAGCCGGACCAGGATCGCCGCCAGATTATCCACGCAGATCACTGCAGTCGTAGTGTCGTTGATGCCGGGCGACAGTGCTTTCATGGCGACGTCCACGATCTGCCGAATCCCGAACGCGGCGTCCTGATCTACCACGCGCTGACGGCTGATGACGTAGACCGCGTTCAGTTCGGCCGCCGTCTCGTCGTCCAGACCACCTGGGGCGACCACCGAGAGCAGCGGCGCGCCCTCGACGACAAACTCCCCGATGCCGCGTTCCATCCGCAGGATTGTGCCATTCTCCCGGGCCACATCCAGAAGCGCGTTCACGTCGATATACTCGATGTAACCGGTCTTCCGGGCCGGGACGGCCGACCAGGGTTGATTCGCAAGAGACGTCGAGAGGTTTCCGTTCGCGTCTTCGTCACCGTCTTCACCCAGCACTTCGGGAAACAGGTGATCCACGGCCGCGATGGTCTCCTGTGCGGCTCCGGCGATGATGCTCGATGCCTGGATGGACATCGAGATGTGATGAATGAAGTAGATCAGAAAGGCGATCCCGACGAACGCGAGGATCAACCCGGCCAGCACCGCCAGCGAAGGGACGAACCCCCCTTCGTCACCTCCCCGGATAGTCCGGAGCACCACCAGGCAGTACGCGAAGATGCCGACGAACATGCCGAGCACCATCTGGTTGATGCGGTCACGCATAAAATTGCGAACGACCCGCGACGTGTACTGACTGGACGTCAGAGAGAGGGCGACAAGGGTGATTGAGAACACCACCCCGGCCACCGTGATCATAGAGCCGGCGACGGCCGTGAGCAGACCGCGGGCGCCGGCCGCACCGGCGCCGAAGAACAGCGGCCAACGCTCGACAACATCCAGATCGACGGTCGCGTCCACGGTGATCAGGACGGTGGCGAGCACCACGGCGTCCAGAACCATCACGGCGGGGATGAACCAGAAGCTCGATCGTGTTTCTTGCCACCAATGTTGGAGTTTCGTGATCATCCTTGGTTACTTCTCCGTTATGGTTTTTGTTCTTTCGTCTGTTTCTCAAAGGTAGGAGCGCCGGGAACAACCGGCAAGAGATTCTCCCCGTCCTTCAATGGTTGTGCCTGCCGTGCCTGTTCCTCGATGACGACGGCTTCGCTGTATAAGCCGGCTTCCGCTTTCGTGGACACAGTGTCGACTTCTTCGTGCAGCGATTCAGTCGGGAGCCGCTTTCTCGGCATGGCGCTGTGCGCATCTGCCGGTTTCCCCTCGAGCACGGTGACGGGGACGCCTTGAGGGAACACAACCTCTCGGGCCTCGTCGGGCATTGAGATGCCATGTTTCTGAAAGGCGTGCTTCACCAGACGGATCACCGAAGACCGCACCTTCAACCAACTGTGTTCGACGCCGTTTAGCCAAAAGTAGACGCGTAGGTCAACTGTAGACCTCCCCAGGCTGTCCACCAGTACCGAGGGCTCGGGGTCGTTCAGAACTGCGGGGTGGTCCGCCAGCACTTTCCGTGCAATCTCCTGGGCCTCGTCAATCGCATCGTCGTAGCCGATGCCTACGACGAAGTCCTCCCGCCTGTTGGAGGTGGTCGTGAAGTTGCGGAGGTTGCACTTGTAAACTTTGGCGTTTGGGATCTGCACGAGGTTCCCATCGAGGGTCATTAAGATCGTCGTGCGCATGTTCAACTGCTGCACGTACCCGGTCTCGCCGGACACCTCGACCAAGTCGCCGGTCTCGAACGGCCGCTGCATGCTAAGGAAGATGCTGGCCAGGAAGTTCTCGGTGATTTCCCGGAATGCGATACCAACGACCAGACCAATCAGGCCGGTGCCGCCGACCAACGTCAATGCCAGTTGAGTGAGGCCGGAGGCTCTCAGAATGAGATAGGCGCCGCAAAGTAAGACGAGCCCGCCCGCCCCACGAGCGATCACATTTTGGAGGAGTTTCGTCCGGATCCGTCGGCGAAGGAACACCCGGGATCCTTCTGTTACCAGCATACCGGCGCCCACAGACAGCGCCAAAATGAACAGGCCAAACATGATAAAGGGAAGCGATCGGATGAAGTCGCGCCATAATATCAACAGTCCGCGCGACACCGGACGGAAATCCCATACCGGCGGATCGATTACTTCCATCCGGTTGGCCACGGCGACGACGTCCTGGGTATTGCGCGCCAGATCACCGGCCCATTTCTTGAGCTCTTCGGACTCCACCTGAGCGTTGAGAAAGACGACTCCTTCCTTGACCCGGACTTGTGGGTCGGTGAACCAGTCGGTGGCATCCAGGACAGTCTGGAGTCGCTTGAGGATCTCTTCATCGCGCGCGACGGTTTTTACATTTACCTTCGCGGGAGCAGGAGAGGGCTCTTTTTGGGCGGGGGCGATCAGTTTCTGTGGTTCGCCGGCTTTGCCGACTGGTTGCTGTGCCATGACCGTCGAAGTCAGCACGCTGAACACAGCACCGAGCAAGACTGCCTGCAGAAAAGGTTTATAGCAGCGGTATTCACATCGCTGAACGGGAACACTCGCCTTTGGCAGCGGCAGTTCGCACTTGTTCCGTCGGTACTTGCCCGCCAACTTCTCGATGTGCCCGCCGAGCTCGAATCGCGCACAGACGATCTTGAGGTTTCCGGCCACGGCGCGCGGCAACGAGTAGACGGGTCGGAAGTATGCATCTAACCGTATGTCTACGGAACTGCCGCGCACCGAGACCACCGGGCCGATGTTCGGAGGACTGGTTTTGTTCTTCATATTTGCTCTCGCCGATCCACCTTCAGTCTAATTTAGGCGCACACGTTGCAGATTGTCAAGCAAAAATGACCCACCTTGTCTCTTCCCGCTGGCGCTTTCTCTTTCTACGTTCCGCCCCAACTCCACTTCCAGTTGCGAATCTCCGGCATGTCTTGGCCGTGCTTGTCGATGTATGCCTTGTGGTCCAGCAGCTTGTCGCGAAGAAACTGTTTGGTGTACGCAGCCCTTGAACCTAAACCCGGCACACGGTCGATCACGTCGCCCACCAGGTGAAATCGGTCGAGATCGTTCAACACCACCATGTCGAAGGGCGTGGTGGTGGTTCCCTCTTCCTTGTACCCACGAACGTGCAGGTTGTGATGGTTGGTTCGCCGATACGTCAGTTGATGGATCAGCGAAGGATAGCCGTGGAAGGCGAAGATGATGGGCTTGTCCTTGGTGAAGAGGACATCGAAGTCCTTGTCGCTCAACCCGTGAGGATGCTCGCTCTGCGGCTGAAGCGTCATCAAGTCCACCACGTTGATGACACGGATCTTCAGTTCCGGGAAGTGCTGTCGCAGGATCTCGACAGCGGCCACTGTCTCCAAGGTGGGTACATCGCCGCAGCAGGCCATCACCACATCGGGGTCGCCGCCCTCGTCGTTGCTGGCCCATTCCCATATACCAAGCCCGGCCGTGCAGTGCTTGATGGCTGCATCCATCTCCAGCCATTGGAGCTCCGGCTGTTTGCCCGCGACGATAACATTGACGTAATTGCGGCTGCGCAGGCAATGGTCTGTGACCGACAGCAGGGTATTGGCATCCGGCGGCAGATACACGCGGATGATGTCCGCCTTCTTGTTCGCCACCAAATCGATGAAGCCGGGGTCCTGGTGAGTGAAGCCGTTGTGATCCTGACGCCACACGTGCGAAGACAGCAGGTAGTTCAGGGAAGCAATGGGCCGCCGCCACGGAATCTGGCGGGTCACATCCAGCCACTTGGCGTGCTGGTTGAACATCGAATCTATGATGTGGATAAACGCTTCGTAGCATGAGAAAAAACCGTGTCGGCCGGTAAGGAGGTAACCTTCGAGCCAACCTTCGCACTGATGCTCGCTCAACATCTCCATCACCCGGCCATTGGGCGCGATGTGATCGTCACCGGGGATGATTTCCGCTGTCGAGCTGCGGTTCGTCACCTCGAGCACGGCGCTCCAGCGGTTCGAAACGGTTTCGTCCGGGCTGAAAACGCGGAAGTTGCGTTCGTCGGCGTTGAGCTTGAACACGTCGCGGATGAACTGACCCTGGACGCGCGTGGCTTCTGCTTCCACGACGCCGGGCTTCGGCACCTTGACCGCGTAGTCGCGGAAATCCGGCAACTTCAACTCTTTAAGGAGAAGGCCTCCATTCGCATGGGGGTTCGCTCCCATACGCCTCTCTCCTTTGGGGGACAGTTCAGCCAGTTCAGGAATGAGCCTGCCGTTTTTGTCAAATAACTCCTCAGCCCTATAACTCTTCATCCATTGTTCCAATATTTTCAAATGTTTGGGTTTCGCCACAAAATCTGTAATCGGCACCTGGTGCGCGCGAAACGTGCCTTCGATGGGCAGTCCATCAACTACCTTCGGGCAAGTCCAGCCTTTGGGTGTACGTAGTATTATCATAGGCCACTGCGGACGCTTCTTGAATCCTTTGGTACGGGTTGAAACCTGGATGTCTTTAATCTCTGCAACGATCGTATCGAGTGTCGCCGCCAGAAGTTGATGGACTTTCATGGGATCGTCTCCCTCAACGAAATAGGGCTTGTAACCGTAACCGCGGAAGAGCTGGTCCAATTCTTCGTGATCGATGCGGCCCAGCACGGTGGGACCAGCAATCTTGTAGCCGTTCAAATGCAGAATCGGCAGCACGGCCCCGTCGGTGACGGGATTTAAAAATTTATTTGAGTGCCAACTGGTGGCCAGCGGGCCGGTTTCCGCCTCGCCATCGCCCACCACGCAGGCAACGATCAAGTTGGGATTATCGAATGCGGCGCCGTATGCATGCGACAAAGAATAACCGAGTTCGCCGCCTTCATGAATGGAACCGGGTGTTTCCGGTGCCACGTGACTGGGGATGCCGCCTGGAAAAGAAAACTGGGTGAAGAGCTTTTTCATGCCCTGTTCGTCCTGGGATATGTTTGGGTACAACTCGCTGTATGTGCCTTCCAGATAAGTGTTGGCCACCAATCCCGGCCCGCCATGTCCAGGGCCCGTGATATAAATCATGTTCAGGTCATACTCTTTAATGATCCGGTTGAGATGGACATAAATAAGGTTCAGCCCGGTCGTCGTGCCAAAATGGCCCAGCAGTCGCGGTTTCACGTGTTCCAGCTTTAACGGTTTTTTCAGCATCGGATTGTCATAGAGGTAGATTTGGCCGACCGACAGGTAGTTGGCGGCTCGCCAATAGGCATTCATCTTTGGCAGCAGACCGGGCAACAATGGCTTGGCCATTTTATTCATCTTTTCCTTTTTTACGACGATGTTCTCCTCAAACGCCTTCTTTACCTCCCTAACAATGTTCTTTTCAGATATTTTTCTTGTTTTCATGATATACCGCGTCGTCACCTGCCATAGCGCCGGTGTGGGAATGGGCTGCCCTTGCACTCTCTGCAAATCGCCCCGGCTTCAAAATAATGATAGGTTTGCGGCGGGCGAACGCCCGGGCGGCACTGATGAATTTTCTCGCGTTGCCCACGCCCTCCATATAGATCAGGATGCTCCTGGTAGCCGGGTCATCTCCCAGGAAGTCGATCATATCGCCAAAGTCGACATCGATCATAGAGCCGAGTGATGCAAACATGCTAAAGCCTATCCCGGCGCTGACCGCCCAATCGAGTATCGCACTGCCGAGGGCACCGCTCTGAGAGATGAAGGCGATATTTCCCGGTGGAGGGGTGCCCCGGAGAAAGGTCGCATTTAAGCCCAGGACGGGTCACACAAAACCGAGGCAGTTTGGTCCCATAATACGCATCCCATATTTTTCCCTGATCCGGTCGACTTCACTCTCTAATCGTTTGCCTTCTTCACCAATCTCCTTGAACCCGGCGGAGATTATTACTACCCCCTCTACGCCTGCCTGGCCGCATTCCTCAACCACTTCGGGTACTGACCTGGCAGGAGTTGCCACAACGGCCAGATCCACATGCTCGGGAACGCCTGCAATGGTGGGATAGCTCTCCACATCCGATACCTTGCTCGTATGGGGATTTATCGGAAATATCCTTCTCTCTTTTGACCGGAGCAGATTCTCCAGGATTCTCCGTCCGACGGCTCCTTCCTTCTCAGTTGCGCCGATCAGGGCTATTGTTTTGGGATTAAACATCACTTGTATGTGACCCATCTTTATATACCCTCAGTCCCTATTGTCCATCATGACCTGACCCTCGATCGTTAACGATGGAGAGGACATCTTACCATGGCCCTGTCTTCGGATGTTTGTGTTATCGGTTGCGGTCTTTAATCAACTCTCCCACCTTCTCTACGATCGCCTTCTTTGAAATCTCCTCGTAATCAAGAAGTTCCTCTGGTTTGCCACTCTTTGGCTTTTTTCGGACGGCCAAGGAATGGATGGGCACTGGAAAAGCCGATAATGCACTCTTAACGGCCTCTCCCAAACCTCCTTCCGCATAGCGACGATTGCTGATAAGCACTTAGGTCCAGGTCAGTCGTCAACTGAACGGCCCCAATACTTCGGCCGTTTGTAGTGATCGTAAAGCGTCTCCTCGTACTCCCGGTTGAGAGCGTCCGGATGATACTCGGGCCCATTCTTGATCGTCTCCCGAGATAGGTCTACGTATACTTTGGAATCGCTCCAGCTCACCCGATCGATCCACTGCGGCGCAACCAGCACCTTCTTGCCCGGCCACCAATTCTGCGTATCCACAACCATAT
>JAVHLK010000279.1 GCA_031082285.1 Desulfomonilaceae bacterium | reverse complement strand
CTGCCCGCCGTCCTGGCCGGGAACCGGGTGGAATACGTGGTGGCCCATGTCCTGCCCGGGGCCCCCCTGGCCTTCGCCGTGGACGGGCCGGGGCTCCTCTTCGCCCTGGTGGCCTCGTTTCTGTGGATCGTCACCTCCATCTATTCCGTGGGCTACATGCGCGGGCTTTCCGAACACGCCCAGACCCGCTATTTCGCCTTTTTCGCCGTGTCCGTGAGCGCCGCCCTGGGGGTGGCCCTGGCCGCCAACCTGTTCACCCTCTATCTTTTCTACGAGATCCTTTCCCTGGCCACCTATCCCCTGGTCACCCACCACCAGGACGCCGAGGGCCGGTCCTCGGGGCGGCGCTATCTGGCCTACATCCTGGGCGGCTCCATCGCCCTGGCCCTGCCGGCCATGATCGCCGTGTACGACCTCTCGGGCACCCTGGCCTTCACCCCGGGCGGGGTGCTGCCCCCGGGCCTGGGCTCCCTGGCCGTGGGCTGCCTGCTGTTCGCCTTTGTCTTCGGGTTCGCCAAGGCCGCGGTCATGCCCATGCACGCCTGGCTCCCGGCGGCCATGGTGGCCCCCACCCCGGTGTCGGCGCTCCTTCACGCCGTGGCCGTGGTCAAGGTGGGCGTGTTCTCCGTGTACCGGGCCGTCACCGGCATCCTGGGCACGGGCTATCTGTCCTCCCTGAACCTGGGGGACATCCTGG
>JAVHLK010000278.1 GCA_031082285.1 Desulfomonilaceae bacterium | reverse complement strand
GCCACCGGTTGCCCACGTCATAGACAGAACGAAAGGCATGACCGCATTCACCCATGACGATTTTTTTCACCCTGAGATTCGCAGCGGTCTCAAAATGGGTCCTCTTCACGCGCCCCATCGTCTCAAAGTCGCCGGTAAACATGGCCATATCACTGTTATCCCAGCCGGGACCAGACGGCATAGTCCAGTTTACTCCTGCTGCTGTCATAAGGATCGCGGCCTGATATATGAGCTGGGCACGGAATTTGGGTTCAGGGCCGATGACCGAATACATAATGTCCGCCCCCTCTTTGTCGAGCGGGATACGTAGACTGGGTATCTCGGCCTGGGCCTCTCCTTCCTGCCACTGGAGGGTGTCTATCCACTCATCCTCTTTCACCCACATCTGGTTCATGGTCGCGGAGTGGCTGTGGGCCGTATCCTGAATATATTGGGGAGTTACCCCCAAGAGATGACAGATGCGCCGAACGGTGGCCATGATATAGGCTATATCAATACCATAGGGACAATACATACTGCAGCGCCGGCATACATTACATTCTGTAGAGGCGATTATCGAGGCCCTCTTTATAAATTCCGGGCTTACCCTGCCCTTCTTCTCCAGTATCTCCCACATGGTCTGTTTGACCTTACCTACCGGCGCCCATTCGGGAGTCCCATGGGAAAGGTAATAATGACAGGCCGTGGAGCACATACCACAG
>JAVHLK010000277.1 GCA_031082285.1 Desulfomonilaceae bacterium | reverse complement strand
GGCGTTGGATGCCGCTCTCGCGACCGACTGTTTCGCGTTCGAGGTCAAGGACGGCCAAGCTTGAAAGCGAGTTAAGAAGATTACAGCAGAGTTTCAGTCAGATTAATTCCGTAATGCAAAAGGTAGAGAGCGGACATTAACTATTAGTAATTAGTTATAAGTTTTAATGAAAAACAAGGAAGCGACATAAGTCGCACCCTTTTTGTGGAGCTTAGCGGAGTCGAACCGCTGACCTCTTGAATGCCATTCAAGCGCTCTCCCAGCTGAGCTATAGCCCCATTTCAATTTAGAATTGAGAATGTAGAATTGAGAATTAAAAGAACTTGTGCAAATGTAAAAAAGTTTTGATTAATCAACAATCGTTATAAAGATTTTTGAACCACCTACTTTTTATACTTCAGCTCATTTTCATTGATAGAGTAATTCCACAATTCCTTCCCATCAACATTAAACACAGTGCATTTTAAGACTCTGTTTTTTGAAGGACCTGAGAAATTAAAAACAGCAAAGTTATGTTCATCGGTAAGCGTTCCAGGGATTCTCATTGTATTCTGTTCATCCTTGCCGGGAGAAACGCCTGCTGTAAAAGAAGAAATTGTAA
Source organism: Desulfomonilaceae bacterium (assembly GCA_031082285.1). Classification (GTDB taxonomy): domain Bacteria; phylum Desulfobacterota; class Desulfomonilia; order Desulfomonilales; family Desulfomonilaceae; genus JAVHLK01. The sequence goes on along the minus strand of JAVHLK010000277.1, from coordinate 125 downwards.
AATCATACAAAGGATAATCCTCTTCACGGTCAAGTTTTGTCAATTCCGAATGATGCCTATCCCCTGTTAAAAAAATTACACCTTCAATTTTTTCCTGCTTTAGCAATGATAACAATTTTGCTTTC
>JAVHLK010000276.1 GCA_031082285.1 Desulfomonilaceae bacterium | reverse complement strand
GATCGACGATATCGACCATCTGGGAAACCGCCGGGTGCTTCGGGTGGGCGAGCTGGTGACCGCGCAGTTCTCGGTGGCCCTGTCCCGGATGGCCCGGATGGCCCGGGAGAGGATGTCATTGTGGGACGGCAGCGATGCCATCACGCCGCATGATCTGGTCAACTCCAGGATCATCTCCTCCACCATCAACACCTTCTTCGGCTCCTCCCAGCTGTCGCAGTTCCTGGACCAGCCCAATCCGCTGGCCGAACTCCGGCACAAGCGGAGGCTTTCGGCCCTGGGGCCGGGCGGCCTGACCCGGGAGAGGGCCGGCTTCGAGGTGCGCGACGTGCACTATACCCATTACGGCCGGCTGTGCCCCATCGAAACTCCGGAAGGCCCGAACATAGGACTGATCGCCAGCCTGGCCTGCTATGCCAAGGTCAACGACCTGGGTTTTCTGGAGACCCCCTACCGCAAGGTCAAGGGCGGGAAGCTGACCGGGGAGATCGAATATTTATCGGCCAATACCGAGGACCAATACACCATCGCCCAGGCCAACACCGCCATCGATGACAAGGACCGGCTGGCGGTGGATCTGGCCCTGTGCCGGCACCGGGAGATTTTCCCCCGGGTGAAGCCCCCGGAAGTGGATTACATGGATGTCTCCCCCCAGCAGCTGGTGAGCCTTTCGGCCGCCCTGATACCGTTTCTGGAGCATGATGACGCCAACCGGGCCCTGATGGGC
>JAVHLK010000275.1 GCA_031082285.1 Desulfomonilaceae bacterium | reverse complement strand
CGCTGTTCTATGCCGCGTGCGACGCGGGGCTGGTACCGCTCCGTGACACGAGGCTCTTTCAACGGGTGCTGCCGTCCAAGATCTTTGAATTTATGGGAATGGCCAAACCGATTTTCGTGAGTGTGGACGGAGAAGCACGCTCGCTGGTCGAGGAAGCGCAGGCCGGGTCGTATGTCCCACCGGAGAACGCGGACGCTCTATGTGAAGCGATCCTGCGGGCGGTCGGCAATCCGGAGTTGTTGAGTTCCATGGGGGAGCGGGGGCGCGAATTCGTTCTCGCGAATTACGACCGGCGGGTACTGGCGGAACGTTACCTGAAGCTGCTCGAAGGTCTTGAAGAGTGAAGAAGAAATACCGGCACGGAGGCCGGCGCTACCGAAGAAAGAGGGAAGAATAGATCTCACCACCAAGGCACCAAGACACCAAGAAGACAAGGCAGAAGGCAGAGAAGAAAAGAGAAGAAATCACACCACCAAGGCACCAAGACACCAAGAAGACAAGAACGCAAAGAAATCACACCACCAAGGCACCAAGACACCAAGAAGACAAGGAAGAAGGCAGAAGGATGAAGGATGAAGGAGGAATGCGGAAGGACGGCCACGTCGGGTGTACCAGGCATGCCGCTCGGAACGCGGGACCGGTTATGTTGCAAGCCAAAACAGGAGAGAATAAATCTCACCACCAAGGCGCAAGGGGAGAAGGCGGGAAGAAGATGTGTCTCGTGGACATG
>JAVHLK010000274.1 GCA_031082285.1 Desulfomonilaceae bacterium | reverse complement strand
AATCAATTTTGAGGGAGACCCTGACCATCCTATTAACGAAGGCGCCTTATGCGCTAAAGGGGCGGCAAGTTATCAGATTGCCGTTAATGAGAATCGCCTTCAGAAAGTACGCTATCGCGCCCCTTACAGCGCCAAGTGGAAAGAGGTGAGTTGGGATTGGGCCCTGGAAAAGATAGCCAGGAACATAAAAAAAGACCGAGACGCCAGTTTTACAGAGAAGAATGCCGAAGGAAAGGTGGTCAACCGAACCAACCGCATTGCCTCGGTGGGTAGCGCTGCCCTGGACAATGAGGAATGTTGGCTATATTCGAAGTTCCTCCGGTCCCTGGGGCTGGTTTATATCGAGCACCAGGCCCGTATCTGACACAGCGCCACTGTGGCGGCTCTGGCAGAGTCGTTCGGACGCGGTGCTATGACAAACCATTACATAGATTTCAGAAATGCCGATGTCATTTTGAACATGGGCAGTAATGTCTGCGAAAATCACCCTGTGTCTTACAAGTGGATAAAGGCAGCTCAGGATAAGGGGGCGGTATTTATCCATGTTGATCCCCGTTTCACCCGCACTTCGACCAAGGCCGATATCTACGTCCGACTCCGTTCAGGAACGGATATCGCCTTTTTGGGCGGCATGATCAAATACATCCTGGACAAAAATCTTTACGATGAATTTTACGTCAAAAACTATACCAACGCCTCTTTTATTGTAAACTCCAAGTATGGGTTCGACGATGG
>JAVHLK010000273.1 GCA_031082285.1 Desulfomonilaceae bacterium | reverse complement strand
ACCAGAAAGGGTATCACCTTGTAAGTATTTGGATTCACAAGTGACAAGAGAACCGAGGCAATGACTGTTGCACTGAGCCATTTCAATGCCCTGAACGGCAGGATTGGACCAAAACGTTTCAGCTTGAATTTGACTGCTTCTGAAACGATATATCCAAACAGAATCGCAAGGCCGAGAATGAACCCGCCATGAAGGTTTGCCCAGAGCAGCATAATGAAGGGAAGCGGAAGGAGATACAGGAATGGTGTAGAGTGAGACAAGGATGAGATTGCCGCGTCACTTCGATCCTCGCAATGACTGATGGAGAATGCTGTCATCGCGAGCGGAGCGCGGCGATCTTGTTGTGTGACCGTCGAAGTGTCCTGAGATTGCTTCGTCGCTTCACTCCTCGCAATGACAACTTGAGAGTCTTGTAACTTTTCCAACACAGACTTTCTGAACCCCTCCAGCAAGAAAATCAGAACGAAAGAAAACAGGAACGAGAAGAGCTGTGGACGTTCGCCGGTGAAAGTATAGAATATCAGCAGCCCAGGGATGAGGAGCATCAGCGAGGAATAAAACCCCATGCCTTCCCTCCGGATGCTCCTGTACAGGACAAGCATGAGGATGGTAAGCAAGGCCGCTCTCATGTAAATAATGCCCTGAAGACCGGATAATGAGTAAATCCAGTAAAACAGGACCTGTGCCAGCCAGTACTGTGTGAGCACAAAATGTATTCTCTTCGATTCAGGATCAAGGGGGT
>JAVHLK010000272.1 GCA_031082285.1 Desulfomonilaceae bacterium | reverse complement strand
ACGCGGCCGTCGAGGCCATCAAGAAGTCGGCTATCCCCGTCGACACCAAGCAGGACATCGCCCACGTGGCCTCCATCGCCGGCAACGACCCCGACATCGGCCAACAGATAGCCGACGCCATGGACACGGTCGGCAAGGAAGGCGTCATCACCGTGGAGGAGTCCAAGGGGACGGAGACCACGGTTGAGGTCGTGGAGGGAATGGAGTTCGATAAGGGCTACATCTCCCCCTACTTCGTCACCAACGCCGAGGCCATGGAGGCCCTCGTGGAGGAGCCCTACATTCTCATTCACGAGAAGAAGATCTCCGCCATCGGCGATCTGCTGCCGTTGCTGGAGCGGGTCGTTCGTACCGGCAAGCCGCTGGTCATCATCGCCGAGGACGTGGACGGGGAGGCGCTCGCCACGCTGGTGGTCAACAAGCTCCGGGGCACCCTGGCCTGCGTCGCGGTCAAGGCGCCGGGCTTCGGTGATCGCCGCAAGGCCATGATGGAAGACATCGCCATCCTGACCGGCGGCACCTTCATCTCGGAAGACCTGGGTGTCAAGCTGGAGAACGTGCAGTTAGACCAGATGGGACGGGCCAAGACGGTCAAGATCAACAAGGAGAAGACCACCGTCGTCGAGGGCCATGGGACCCGGGAGAACATCCAGGCCCGGATCAGCCAGATCAAGCGCCAGATCGAGGACACGGACTCCGACTACGACCGCGAGAAACTGCAGGAGCGCCTGGCCAAGCTGGCC
>JAVHLK010000271.1 GCA_031082285.1 Desulfomonilaceae bacterium | reverse complement strand
CTGACGCTCTACCACTGAGCTACTCCCGCATCTTTGAAGCCAGCGAAAAGTTGAAAATGAAAAGTTCCAAAAAGTATATTCTCTTCCTCCCTGCTTTTCGCTCTTAACTTTTCACTATAAATTTTGCAAAGCAAAATTTATATGGTGGAGAGGGGAGGATTCGAACCTCCGAAGGCTGCGCCGGCAGATTTACAGTCTGCTCCCTTTGGCCACTCGGGAACCTCTCCTCTTCGAGCCGAAGACCTGGAGCCACCGAAGGGAATCGAACCCCCGACCCGCTGATTACAAATCAGCTGCTCTGCCTGCTGAGCTACGGTGGCGTCACACTCTCCCATAACACATGACATGAAAGGAGTTGAAAAAGGCAATACTAACCCCTTTTCATCAGAATATTAATTCAACAACTTTTATTACAAAAAGGTCAATTAGAGGAATTCGCAAATAATGCTAAATATATTGAATTATCTCTTTATATCTTGTTTTTATTCAATTTCTGGCGCAATATCTCAAAGGCACATACGCCTGCTGCGACAGAGACATTCAGTGAATTGATCATCCCTCTCATCGGAATTTTCACAAGGTCATCACAGTGTTCCTTTACTGTCCGCCTGAGCCCCTTGCCTTCCGACCCGATTACAAGCGCAAGAGGACCTGAGAGGTTTTGTTCCCATATCGTCTTCTCTGCAGAAGCCTCTGCTCCAATGATCAGTATCCCCTCTTTTTGCATGTCACGCATTGCATGCTTTAT
>JAVHLK010000270.1 GCA_031082285.1 Desulfomonilaceae bacterium | reverse complement strand
TGGCCGCCCTACAACTTCGTCCTCCCCGGTGAGCCTCAATTCAAGTGATATCCCCACGCCTTCAGTGTTCCCCATTTGTACCGATTCACGTTCATCTTAGGGAATTGATTCCATAGGTTATGGAATCGATTGTATAGAACCCCGCCCTCCTTTGTCTCCGTCACACTCGAATCGCAGATTCCCCGGTCGGTCATCCGGCAATCGGGGTGATGGTTCGCAACTGAGAAGGCAGCGAAGGCACGCTTCGGCGGACTCCCAACGCCCCGACATGACGAAAGGAAAGGGGAAATTGAATCGTTCACGAATGAAGTGGCACGGATCTCGCATATCACATGTCGGCATGCCGGAAAACACGTCCGGGACGGACAAAATCAGATTCTAGGAGATGGAGGGCATTACGATGGCAAAGATAGCGAAGTCAACAGATTCGTCCAGTCTTGCGGAAGTCGTGGACAGGATTCTGGACAAAGGCATCGTCATAGATGTGTGGGCCAAGGTTTCGTTGGTCGGCATCGAGCTTCTTTCCGTTGAGGCCAGGGTGGTCATCGCGTCCGTGGAGACCTACCTGAAGTACGCCGAAGCAATCGGTCTGACCGCCAGCGCCGCGGCACCTGCGTAGTCGCACCAGCCTCTGGACACCTATAGGGACAGGGGGGGCGGCACTCGCCCCCCTCAATCCCAAGTCGGGTGAAGCTTTCAGGCGCCCGACGCCGGATAGGTCACTGGTCGCCCCCTTTATGACGGTTGGG
>JAVHLK010000026.1 GCA_031082285.1 Desulfomonilaceae bacterium | reverse complement strand
CGGGGTTCTTCCGGAGTCCGGGCAACGGACGGTTGCGGAGCACCGCCCGGCGGCAACGTACCGGGCATATGCATGGGAACTGCGGGAGACCCGGTGGCAGATTCGGGAGGCATCATCGACATGGTGGGAGGAAGACCCGGAGCTTGGAGCTCGGCCTTGATCCACCCCCGAGTAGGATCGAATTCCTGGATTCCCCCGAACAACTTGTCAATGCGATAAGCTTTTCCCAGTCCCAACGGGCTCAGATAATGGTACCGGTTCTGAATTCCAATGAGCAAGAGTCCGACGGCCACGACAGCCAGAAATATCCACGAGTGCAGGCTTGTCCAACCACTTACCGGTCGTTGCGCCGCGGTTTCGGGACGTCGTGCATCATTATCATTAACGATCATCCCTTCAGCCTCCTTCAGTGTAGTCCGATCAACGGAATTCAATCCGTCACTTGAGGACGAATATATCACATTTGAAAATAATTGTAAATGAGCCGTTACCGGATACTTTTCTTTGCAGTAATGTGAATTGACCGAAAGAGCGGGGACTTGCCTTGGGACGAGCCGATGACTTCCACCGAGGCATCCCTTACGAGGACAGGGTCGTCATGCGCTTGCCCGCGCGGGGGTTTACCTCGGCTTATTTGTACTGACAGACGTGAAATAGGACATATTCGCAACAGAACTGAATTGCGACCCAGGGCTCAAAAAAGTTCTTGCGTCCGGAGAGAAATGTGATAAGAGGGGATCACTTCTCAACATACCCTTTCGATTCGAGTGAAAAGCCCTGGAAGGGGCGGCAATTTTGCCGTTTTCGGGCTTTTCGTTTTTGCGGCGTAAAGAAAGAGGGGCGCCGGCGGAGGGAGCATGAGCCAACCCTTGGATCTTGAAAGGGGACATTCAATCAAGGAAGGGTCGGTTAAGCCCTCGTTTGTTTAGGACATTCAATACCGGCGCCGCTCACAAAAGCGGTTCTCCCGTGGGGAACAAGGAGCCGGTCCCGCGGGACAAGCTTAAATGTGTCTCTGTCATCACCGGTTCAAGGGCCGCAGATTACCCGGCCACGGTTCGGTGTTCGTCAGGCACCGGTCCGTGAACGGTGCGACGGGTGTTGAATCCGCCGGCGTGTCCTTGACGGGTGAAGGAATCAACGAAAGGGGATAATGAGGTGGCGGACAGTCGCGAGAAGTGCCGATAAAAAACCCTGATATACCAATATGGTAAAAGGGTTTCTTCTCATTGTACCCTTCCTCCCAGCTCGAACTCACGGGTATTGCTTAAATTATGTTTTGAATTACTTGTCAAGACAAAAAAGATTGAATTCCGGCAATTTTGAGCATTTTTCAAGAAACGATGTCGAATGAACTATAGAACACTATAATTTAAAACGGGGTAACTCAAAATTATCATGTAGCATATATGGAAATTACCACAACATGTGAAAATCATATGGTTAACGCACCAGAAAAAGAGCAATAGTTAATCCACTTCCTGAAGAACCATCGGCATCGTACCCGTCGCGCACCGCGTACTAGGCCCCCCAAGGTCCCCGGCACGGGAATCGGAATCCGTCGCTCTCCACAAATTCTCGGGAAATGCGAACGCTCATATTGGCTTGGTGCGAATGTGATGGTATGGTCCCCCACAATGAAACAGTACCTCGAGTATCGAGCGGGTCCGGCTGTTCTGGATATGATCCGAGACGAGGGTCTGATGCCGGAAAGAATTAAGGTCTTTGCCGCGCCTGCCGGCGGCCCGAAATGGTTCGTATCCGTTGGGTTGGACCGAGCCCTTATGCGGAGTCGGTTTCTTCAGCACGATCGAGGGAGGGTTCTGCTCGTGGGGTCTTCCGCGGGTGCGTGGAGATGCCTCACCATGGCGTCGCGGGATCCCGCGCCGGCTCATGAACGTTTGAGGATTTCCTATTCCAGAAACGTGTTCACGCAACGGGACACTGCAGAGAGTATCGGCGGTGCGCTTAAGAGAAACGTGAAGGAATTTCTCAGAGACGAAGACATTGATTCCATACTCGGCCATCCGAACTTTACCGTAGCCGTTCACAGCGTCCGGGCTAAGGGACCGGCGGCTTCGGAACGGAAGACGGTTCAGGGCGGCGCTTTGCTCACGGGAGCGCTGTACAACGCCATAGTCCCGGGCGGAATCACCGCGTTTTTTGAAAGAGTGGTGTTTTTCTCCGGCGATTCCGAGCCCGAATTCTTGAGATGCGGGTTCAGGGGGCGGTCCGTGCGCCTCACCCGTGAGAACATACGCGCGGCCGCGCTCGCCACCGGATCGCTTCCGTACATCATTGCCGGAGTACGGTACATTCCGGGCGCGCCCGATGGTACCTATCGCGACGGTGGTTTGGTGGATTATCAACTCAACCAGGATTATATGCCGGGCGACGGTGGCGTGACGCTCTTTTTCCACTACCAGGAGCGCATCGTTCCCGGCTGGTTCGACAAGAGAATTCCGTGGCGAAAACCTCCCAAAGGCAGCATCGATCGTGTACTGCAGGTATACCCGAGCAGCGCTTTTCTCGACATGCTGCCTGACGGCCGGCTGCCCGATCGTGAGGACTTTCGGCGCTATGTGGACGCACCCGCGGAGAGGATTCGGCGGTGGGACGTCGCGGCGGAGAAGAGCGAAATTCTCGGTACGGAGTTCCTCAACGACGTGGAATCCGGCGCGATACGACGACTGGTGAAGCCTCTGTAGCAATGCGGAGGCGCTCGTGGTACAGGGGAGTACCTTGTTCATCGTTCATAGGGGAATTTGAGATGAATCGACCGACATGGCACGAATACTTTCTGATGGCCGCCAAACTCGTCAGCGTACGATCGACGTGCAACTCACGGAAGACGGGGGCCGTCATCACCAAGAACAACCGGATACTCGCCACCGGGTACAACGGGGCGGTTCACGGCGCACCTCACTGTACCGATAAGGGTCCCGACTACTGTCTTCGTCGTACGATCGGCGCTCACGACGCGGAAAAGTACAATTACTGCATCTCGAGTCATGCTGAAGTCAATGCCATAGATCAAGCTGCGCGTTTCGGCATCGCTCTGGAAGGCGCTTCCTTGTATTGCACCCTGGAACCGTGCAACTGGTGTTTCAAGCAGTTGATCCAGGCGGGGATCAAGGAAATCTATTTTGAAGAGGCCTACGATTCCAAGAACAAGGACTTTGATCTGTACTGGAGGCAAACCATGGAGTCTCACGAAGGAATTCAGGTCTTCAAACAGATCGCGGTGTCTCAGTCGACATTGGAGAAGGTCATCGAGGTGTTGCAAGGATCGTCTGCTCGAAAAATGCCCGCGACGGACCCGGAAGATTCGCACGCATTGGATCTGGAATTCTTGGCAAAGGTTGCGCGGGAAGGATCGTGATCGTGGGCAATTGGTGAGGGACGGACACGATGCCGCTCCAGACGGGCCGTGACCGTCATTTCAATGTCTGTTTAATGACCTGTCGTCGGGTTGTGTGGGCGACCGTCACCGCGCGGATCCGGGCGCCAAACAAAAGCCGGGGACTGCGAGAGATCTCCGGGCATGGGGCCGGGAAGGTGAAAAGCGTCGAAGGGGCCCACCCGAAATCGTGGGACGGGCGTTCCTGCCCGTCATCTTCCGCCGCGATCACTGTACGTTTCGATTTCTTTCAGGAGGAATTGGGTGAAGATACGAGAGGTTCAAAGATTTCCGATAGACGAACTCATCACAAGACTCCGGAAGGTCACGATGCTCAAGGCCCCGGAGGTCAAGATCTATGATCACGCGTTCATTTCCGTGGAAAAGATTTCTCCACTCGGCATGTCTCCGCCGCAGAATTACATTCTCCGTCAGGAATTGAAGAAGGTCCGTGAGATCAAATGGGCTTTGGAAGAGCACGGCATCGATCTTTTCGAACTGAATGGATTTATCAGACTTACACTGGAAGATTACGACGAGCCCGTGGATCTCCTGCCGCCCATCGTCGAGGAATCCATCGAGCGGGACGGCTCGGTACATCTGATCATCAATGACGGCATGCACAGAGTGTATATGGCATTGCGGGAATGGGTGATACCCCAGGTGGTCTTTGTGAGGGGAATTCCGAAAGATCTTCCGTACTACGCGTACCCGGTTCCCGGAGGATGGGATAGACTCGAGGAAAGAGAAGACCTACCGCCGGGCTACCTGAAGAAATGGCATCGCATCAAGAACTATCACGCCCTATATCGGAATTTCAACTCGGCATTCAGTAACGTTGGAGGTCCCAGGGAGTTCTTTTCAAAGGGATCGCAATAAGGTCTTGAACTATGATTAAGATAATTACATGAGGACTATGATGGTGGACGCTACCGGGTTACCCTGGGCAATACACAGCAATCATGTAATCAAGAAGTCAACTGAATCATAGTTCAAAACTCTGATCGGCCGTTCCTCGTCCAATATCCGCTTCCTTATCTTGCATAACCGCGTCTCTCCCATCGAATCACGAATCCGGCCCCTTTTTTTGTTGACACGCGCGTCGTTGTCGCGTAGCGAATGCTACCGTTGACCATCACTCACAGCAGTTTAAGAGTACCGTCAGCACAATCACGTAAGTCGATGTCCGATCGACCCGCGTGTTTCGTGCGGATGAGGACGACCAAGAGGCCACGTCAAGCCTTCTCGGGATGAAAGAGTGTTGCACGCCCAAGAGAGCCGATAGGCTAAAGGCCGAGAGCATAACGTGAGATGCTCCCCGGAGTAAAGGAGGAAGAGCCGTGAAGAAAACGAGAAAAGCCAAGAAACCCAACAAAGCTAAGAAGCCCAAGAAATACCAAGCCTTTTCCACGGCGATGACGAACGATTCTTATCTCAAATCATTACGGCAAAAGTATGCCGACGTACCTGCGGACGAACGGAGAATGGCAGCCCAATGGGAGTACGACGAAGAGGCTGCGAGCGATATGTTCAAAATGTTTTTAGCCATTGTTGGGGACGAGCCGTGGAAGCGTGATAACCGGCCGGCAGGATTCCTTTCCCTCGCCATCGACCCGTTGCACGCTCCCTCGCTCCTGACCGTAGGCTCCTTGGACTATCAGCACGGCTTTGTGGACGAGGCAATGGAACTCTTTCTCACGCTCACGACGCTGCCGGAAGACGAGGAAGACCTCGATAAGATCATAGACAAAGCCGGTGATTTCCTCCTCGATGAAGAGGATTTCGAGAATGCGCTTGAGCTCTACCTGGCTGCGGAACGTGCATATCCTGAAGTGGCCGTGTATCCTTGCGGAGCGGGATACTGCTATTACGAGTTGGGAAACACCGATGAGATGGTCCGAAAGGCTCGAAGAGCAGCGCAACTGGAACCGGACAACTACATTCGTCTCAACGATCTGGGTTTTGCGCTCCTCGAAGCAGGCCTTTTGGACGAGTCGGAAATGTGGCTCCGCAAAGCCGTGAAATTGGCCCCGCCTGAGTACGAACTCGCCCGAGGGAATTTGGAGGCTCTCGCCGAGCGGAGACGGGCGTTGTGTCAAAGTCATGTGTAAGGGTGGCTACGGCGTGAGCGACTCTTCTTGAAGCGTGATGGACCGATTACAACACGCTGTTGAAGTCCGGCCACGGATCACGGAGCCGGAAGCGTCGAGCATGTCCCAGAGATGAGCCGGATCATGAGCCGGTTGAGGCATAGATCACCTTCCGGGTTCGCTGAATTTCGTGTCTGCGGAATGAATTTCGCAAACCGGACTTGGAAAAATGGTCGATCTCTCTGCCGAATATCTCTTTCAGTTCATCCGCCATCTCCACCCAGTCGTACAGTGTCAACCGGGTGTCGTCGCCTACCGTTACCAGGACATCCACATCTCCGGCCGGCTCAATGCCGCCTCTGAGTATGGCGCCTCTGAGTATGGAGCCGAAGAGGGCGAACTGTGCCCGGAACTTAATTCCCGGTTTACGGCAACATGTCCGGGACCGTTGTATTTAACGCCCTGCGAGGAGTTCGTCAACAGTGATCCCGATGTCTTTGGCTATCTGCCGCAGAAGAACAGGTGAAAGGTCACGGCCTCGGTGAACGGGCACCGTTGTGAACCTCCCATCGTCGTGCCGGTATTGTTTATGCGAACCTCGTTGACGGACCTCTCTAAAACCGAGAGCCTCCAGCAAAGTAATGACTTCTTGCGGGCGCAAGACCGGAATGTTGCCCATGCTATGGCACCATTACCTGCTGGATCCCTACAAACTCGGTGTCAAGATGCGGTTCGCCATCCTCCAGAAGCATTTCGATCACCTCTCGCAGGTTGCTATGTAGTTCGTCGAGACTTTCTCCCTGTGAGTGCGCTCCTGGAAAACCAGGTACGTACCCTACATAGAGACCGGTGTCCGGGCATCTTTCAATCACCGCAGTAAAACCTCTCATGTGTTTCCTCGTCATACTGCCTTTGGGCCCTGCATTTCCAGCGGGTCTCTTGACTGTAGACAGTGTTTCACCTCGTTACGCTACAGACCCCACGCCCACCACATCACCAGTATTCAAGAGGCGACGCTATACTATCCTCCAAATAGGTAAGATGGACGCAAATAACGTGAAATCTGTGTTAATCCGTGTAATCTGTGGATTCATTCCGTTGTCTTTGTGGTTCATTCTTTCTTCTTCGCGGTGAACGGTTACTTTCACAGCTTCGCGTCGTAATGCGAGTACTGCATGGTGAAGATGGCTCTTCCCTGAGTAATCGATCGCAGCGAAGTGGAATAGCCGAACATGGTTGCCAGCGGGACCACGGCCCGGATGACGGATGTTTTTCCCCGGGGTGCGACCGATCCGAGTCTTCCTCTCCGCGAGTTTAAGTCGGCAATGACCTCACCCATGAATTCTTCCGGGGCAATGACCTCCACGGTCATGTACGGTTCCAACAAAATCGGCGAGGCTTTTTCACAGGCTTCTTTGCACGCTTGCGACGCGGCTACCTTCAAACCCAGGCCGGTCATGGACATGATGTCTTTGCCCAGCGCATCGAGCGTCACCTTGATGTCGACCACTTCGTTGCCGGCAAGAACACCGGCGAGCGTCGCCTCTCGAGCCCCCTGTTCCACATGACCGATCATCTCCGTTCCTGCAGTCTCGATCAGTGATTGAGGTGCATTGAAGACCAGTCCGTGTCCTCGCGGGGCGGGTTGCACGGTGAGGGTGACGTCTCCCATGTGATGTGCATCATGAATCTCGCGGTCGAATACCACATGCGCCTGACCGGTTGAGTCGATGGTTTCCTTGTACACCACCTGGGGTTTGCCGGTCTGAACTTCGACGTTGTACTCTCTTTTCAGGCGATCGAGAATGATGTCGAGATGCAGTTCACCCATTCCGGATATGAGCAGTTGGCCCGTCTCCTCACTTTCCGTGAAGGTAAAGGAGGGGTCTTCGACGGCTATCTTCTCCAATGTCGACAAGAGTTTTTCCTGATCGGATCGGGTTTTGGGTTCAATGGCAATGGATATGACGGGTGTATAGATGTCCATGGATTCCAAGACAAGAGGCGCGGAAGGATCGGTCAGCGTATCTCCGGTCTTTGTTGACTTCAGCCCGACCGCAAGAACTATGCTGCCGGCCGGCGCGGATTTTATCTTTTCGCGCTTGTTGGCGTGCATGAGAAACAGACGAGCCACACGTTCCTTGATCCCTCGAGTGGCATTGTACACCTCGGATTCCGCTTTGATTTCGCCTGAGTAAACTCTGACGAACGTGGCCTTTCTTCCCTGATCCATGGTCACTTTGAACGCCAGCGCACACAAAGGATTCTTTCCGAGGGGACCCCGTTGTTCATTTTCGCCGGTGTCCGGATTGATGCCCGCGATGGGAGGGACATCGACCGGTGAGGGGAGATAATCGATCACCGCATCGATGACCGGCTGCACACCCTGATCCTTCAACGCGGAACCGCACAGAACAGGGACTATTTTGTTGCCGATCGTGCCGATCCTCAAGCCCGCCGTGATCTGCTTTTCGTCGAGGTCGTCGTGCTCCAGGTAGTGCTCCAGGAGCTCCTCGTCCATTTCCGCAACACTTTCGAGCATTGTCTGTCGTGCTCGCTGAGCTTCCTCCAGGTATTGTGACGGGATTTCAATATACTCGAAGTCAGAGCCCTGGGAGGACGCGTCCCAGATGATTCCACGCATCCGTATCAAGTCGATCACGCCCAGGAATTCGTCCACCGCCATCATCGGAATCTGGACAGGTACCGGGTGTGCGCCCAGTCTTTCCTTCATCATGGATACTGCACGATGGAAGTCCGCGCCGATCCGATCCAGCTTGTTGACGAACGCCATACGCGGGACCTTGTATCGCTCGGCCTGATGCCATACGGTCTCGGTTTGAGGTTCCACTCCACCCACAGCGCAGATCACGGCCACAACGCCGTCGAGAACCCTGAGCGATCTTTCAACTTCTATAGTGAAATCAACGTGACCCGGGGTATCGATCAGATGAACTTCATAGCCTTTCCAGTCAAAGGTGGTAGCCGCAGAAGTTATCGTGATTCCACGTTCTTGCTCTTGCGGCATGAAATCCATAGTGGCGGACCCGTCGTCGACCTCGCCGATCTTGTGAATTCTCTTCGTGTAGAAAAGAATTCGCTCGGTCAGAGTCGTCTTTCCCGCGTCGATATGGGCCATGATACCGATATTCCTGATTTTTGCGAGATTCTTCGTCACGATTACTCCAGTGCTGTGAAACGAAAGCGATAATCCTGCCGCATCCCTGTACCGAACCCACCGCAATTGAAAGCGAGTCGAGAAACCCCGACTTCCGGCCCAACGATCTTCCGAAATTGTCCCGACTGCCGTGCTTCCTCACGAAGCCCGGCACGTCCTTGGAATCTTCGGACTCAACCGATAGTGATCTCAACGGCATAGAAAGAAGTGTCGAGGCTCTCAAGAAAACAAACCTATTTCTCGCATGTTAATTGAATGTTGTCAAGTAGGTCTTGGACGAATTGAGTTGCCTTTGCGCTCCGGCACGTGATAAGATCGGAAAAACCTCCACCAAGTGCCGTAGGGAAAGGTAATACAATGGAAACTCTGGCGAAATTCTATGATTCCATCAATAGACTGCTCGGCGTGACCACGCCGGGAGAGCTGGTGTTTCATCCGGCGTTCATCGCGTTTTGCATCATTGCATTCATCTATTTCGTCGTTACACGGATGAAGTACTTTGCCGTCGGTATCGGCGGCCTCGTCGGGGGCGCGGCAATCGTGCATTACCTTTATCCGTCCAATACCTCGAACCTACCGGAACTTATTAAGTTCTTGGCTGCCATGGGCGGTTTGGCACTTGTCTTGGTCTACATAGGTTTTGTCCGAGACTAGCTCTGGTAAGAGCATGCCCACGGTCCGGGAGTCGTTCGTCGAAGTGACGAAGTATGCGGTCCGGATCGGTGCATTTCCGGCTTCAGCGCTTACGTGTAGGGTACGACATGGATTGCGGAGCGCGGGCTCATGCCGACGGGTGGAGTGGTACCGAGTACGAGTCGAGTGTGCAATGCCTTATCTAATCGACGGAAACAACGTCATGGCTCAAACCGTCGGGTGGCATCGAGACAAAGTCGGTGCTCGAAAGGGCCTCATTCGTGACCTCGCGCGATTCGTTGCAGCTCACCGGGGCCGGGTTCAGGTAGTCTTTGACGGGGTGCCGGACGAAGAGTTTCCCGAGGGTACCAAGTATCGGAGCGTCCACATCCTCTATGCAAGACACGGGTCGGACGCGGATTCACGTATCAAAGAGATGATCGGAAAATCATCATATAAACGGGATATTATAATGGTATCGTCGGATCGGGAATTGGTAAGTTTCGCCAACAGACATGGAACCAGAGTGATGACTTCCGGACGTTTCCGGAAAATGCTGGAGGAGGCTAAGACGACGTCAAGATCGAAGTCCGAAGCCGACCTGGGAGAGCACGTCAATATTGAGGAATGGCTTGAGTATTTTAGCGAAACGGAGCGCTGAGTCTTCATGGAGGAGCTAAGTCGGCCAACCTTCCCGAAGACGGCCCTCGGGCCGAATCCGGATACGGCTGCGGTCATCGGGGCGGCTGAACGGATAAACGGCGTGATGGCGTTCACCGTCCGGTCGAGTGGACCTTGGGCCGCCGCGAATGATACCTGTTCCCTCGATTTCCGAGAAAGCCAAACCAATTCGGGATCGCACGTCACGCGGAATCTTGAAAAACTGAGTACACATCTAGGAATAGACGCCCACGGTATAGTGACGTGTCGCCAAATCCATTCCGACCGTATTGTCGTGGCAAACGGACCTTCCGAGTCCGTTCCCAGTGCAGATGCGGTCATTACCGAGAGACCGGGGATCTATCCCGCAGTCAAGACCGCGGATTGTTTGCCCATACTCATTCTCGAACCCGCAAAGGGCATAGCCGCGGCCGTGCACGCAGGCCGGCGGGGAACGGTCCTGAGAATCACGCGAAAAGTGCTCACGTTCATGAAAAAGAGATACGGGTGCGAGCCGTCGGACATGATTGTTGCGCTCGGGCCCGCGATAGGCGCGTGTTGTTACGAGCTTGACGAGCGAGTACTCACACCGTTGAGGCAGGCGATTCCTCATGCCGAGCGCTTCATTGTTGCCGGATCCCAGGATCGGTCCCGTAAGGAAGGTCAAACCCCGTCGTATCGGTTGGACCTGACCGCGGTCAACCGGTACGAGCTGGAAGCGGAAGGGGTTCCCGACAAGAACATCCATGAACTGAAGCTTTGCACGTCGTGCAATCCGCAGTTGTTCTTCTCGTACCGAAGGGACGGGATCCATTCGGGCAGACAGTTGTCGCTGGCGGGATTCAGGCCGTGAACCTCTCCGGGCGCTCTACCCAACATTCGGGTCGTCGCGATTCATGACCCGATCTTATCGACTCTGCGCAAGAGAGCCCGTAGACCGAGAGCGGCGTCTTCCGGAAGAACATAGGTCGGTACTCCCGCTTCATGAAGTCGCTCCCGATCGGGTGCGACTTTAATGAGCGAACCGATGAAACACGCGACGATCGGTTGCGGGAAGCGTGTTGCGAGCTCGATGAGCACGTCGGACGGATAGATCCAATTCTTGTGCTCGCAGAAAATGGCCAAGAGCGCATCCACCGAAGAATCTTCGAGCATGGCCTCCGCGATGTCGTGATACGGCTGCGGCAGAAACGCACCGGCGGCTCCGTCCACGGGATTCTTGTACACCACCGGTACGGATGGTCCAAGTATTTGCGCTATCTTGTCGATCGTCTGTCGATCCAGATCCGATAATTGACACCCCGGTTCGTCCTTCAATATATCCCAGGCCACGATGCTCGGACCCGCGGTATGTGTAAAGATGCCCAGCCTTTTCCCTTTCGGCACGGTACCGATGGAGAGGGCCTTGCATACGGACACCATCTCGGAAACCGATGAGACGGTCTCAACGCCCGCCTGCCGCAAAGCTCCTTCCCATACCTCATCAGACCCCGCAGCTGCGCCGGTATGAGTGCGGGTAACCCGGTCGGCGTCTTTGCCGTGGCCTCCCTTGTACACAACTACCGGTTTGTAGGGCGTGATGGTTCGAAGCCGTTCCATCAAGGCCCGAGGGTCCGAGGACCCTTCCGCGAAAATTCCGATCACACGGGTGTCCGGATCTTCGGCCAGGTAGTCCAGGAGCGTGTGGAATTCCAGGTTCACCCGGTTGCCCACCCCTATCCATTTGGCGATTCCCATCCCTTCATCGTCGGCCCGACCTTTGATGGCCAGTCCAATGCCTCCGCTCTGACTGAGAAAGGATACATTTCCGGGCCGCAGTTTTCTCGGATAGAACGTCACATTGAGACCGGCTCGAGCATTCAGGAAGCCGAGGGTGTTGGGGCCGACCAACGGCATGTCGCCCGCAGCGGATTTCAAGGCGTTCTGTAATTCCGCGCCCTCGTCCCCCATTTCCGCATAGCCTCCCGCAATGACCCCGGCGCCGGCCACGCCGAGCTTTCGCAACCGTTCGGTGACCTGAACTGTTGAATGCTGATTGAGGGCCACCACCGCCAAATCCGGGACCTCCGGAAGGTCGTCGAGGTCTCTGTAGACCCGTAGCCCAAGAATTCTGTCGTGACGAGGATGAATCGGGTACACGTTCCCCGGAAACTCTCCGGTCACGAGGCTGTCCATGATTGCGTGGCCGACCTTTTCCGGGGTCTCGCCGGCTCCGATCACCGCGACCGAACGAGGGGAGAACATCCGATCGAGTCTTTTCCTTACAGCTGCATCCATAAACGCTCCTTTGCCGATTTGTCCCTCGTTGCCGAGCACATCTTCCCGGCTGCGCTCCGTGAAGGGAGGTCGGGAGGACTTCGCCGTACGATGTGCCTGAACCGGCCTCCAACCTTCGGTCTTGGGATCCGTCTATCGTTGTGGCCCGGAATCAGTCGAGTTCATGAAAGACAACCGAGAAAACCGTACCTCCCGATTCACGGCAGGCTTCCTTATCGTCAACGTGCACGCATCGAGAAACGTCTCCGGGACACAAGTTCCGTCGGTTCGGCAGGTGTCGGCACCGGGTACTCTCGAACGCGATGTCAAACGGGTACGTTTCGGATAGTACCTTGAGCCTCAACAGTTCGAGTCCCTTGCCGCCCGCGTCAAAGTAATACGGCTTCTTGCTGGAATAGTCTTCCGTAGATTGAGTGTGATGGAATCCGTCAAATATGAACGGCACGTCCGATGCCGGGATTCCTACCCCGGAATCTCGAACTTGCAGACGAACGCCCGATTCCTCGCGATGAAGCGATATGGTGATCTCACCATGATCCGGGGTATTTTCGATCGCGTTCTTGACGAGAGTTTCCAGAATGATGTCGAACACATTCGGGTCCACACAGCCTGTGTGTATCTCTTCGACTTTAGTACGCACCGACACGGCCCGGTGAGCGGATTCGTCTCGTATTCCGGCCAATACGTCTTGAATTCGTTGCCCAAAATCAAAGGATACCGGCCTGTAGGGGGGAGGATAGAGAATCTGTTCCACGATGGTTTGAACGGCAAT
Organism: Desulfomonilaceae bacterium; assembly: GCA_031082285.1. Classification (GTDB taxonomy): domain Bacteria; phylum Desulfobacterota; class Desulfomonilia; order Desulfomonilales; family Desulfomonilaceae; genus JAVHLK01. Next base: position 45,522 of record JAVHLK010000026.1, on the reverse strand, counting down.
CAGCCTGGCCAGGTTTCGTTCGATCCGTTCCAGAATCTTGGCCGATTTCTCTTTGGAGGGGTTCCTTGCCAGAAGTTCGACCGACGCGGCAATTATCGACAGTGGCGTCTTGAGTTCGTGAGAAAGGTGGTCGGCCGCCTTGCGTCGGGCGCGTTCGATGGATTTGAACGCGGTGACATCTCGAAAAACAACGACCACGGATTCCACGCCCGGGCTGCATACGTCGAAATCCAGATAGGATGTGGCTACCGCAAGATCCACCAATTCGCCGTCCGTCCGTCGGTACCGAATCTCATCGTTCTTGGTATGCAACCCTTCATCAACTACGCGTGAAACAATTCTTTCGAGTGACTTGCTTTCCGGAAAATCCGGAAAGATCTCATCAAATTTCTTCCCGATTATCCCTTGATCGTCCAGCCCCAGTATCCGTGCCGCTGCCGTATTGACGGTGTTGATATGACCGGTGCACTCCACCGTAATGACACCCTCGTTCATACTTCGCAGGATCACCTTCTCGATGGGATCCATATCCGAAGGCTCAGGAAGTGATGATTCGCGATTGGACATGTCGGATGCCATGATGCGCCTCGAGAGGGATCGCGCCGTTTTGAACCGTCGTCGTTATGTACGGTTGGCAATTCCGCAGGAGTCTCGCAAGCAACTCGTGCGGAGAGACTCTCTGCCGGCTTGCCGGCGTGACCGCACCGACCTGACGGACTGATTAGCTTACCCCAAAACAGGGCTTTTGCCTACTCATTCGAAGTAATTTTGCCGTCGCGGTTTTTCCGCCGGCTTGCGAACCCCGAGGAAAAGAGTTACTAATAAGAGAGAGCTGCGCAGAAAAGATGGAAACTTGAGAATGGAGATCGTAATTCCGTGCGTCGGTGGAGAATATCTCTCCCGACCCCTTTAAACCGTGGCTCTTCGGATACATCGCCGGCTCGGTTTCAGGTGAAGCGGCCGGCAAGGAGGAGACCTATACATGGAAAAGTCGAAAAAATGCCCGCACTGCGGGGAGGAGATGGATCCCATAGAAACTCCGGCCATGTCCAGTTGGGGCGGAGAGATCCACTATGTCTGTTTCAACGATGAGTGTTGCTATTTCAAAGAGAGCTGGGACGTCTTGGAAAAACAAGGGGTTGAAAGAACCGGTTACCGTTGCAGCATCGACCCGCGGGGCGCCTGTGGACCGATGGCCGTCTGGTCGTCCGAAGCGCTGAAGGACTTAATGTGCAAGGGCAAGGTCGGCGGCAAGGGAGCTTAGGAGAGATTACCTGAACACGGTTACGTATTCCTTAAAGGTTCGGCAGCGTTCAGGCGTCCCCCCGGGCGTTCGCGAATAAGAAAGCACAAGGACTGTAAGATCGTACCGAGATACGGATCGGGATGGCGACATGATGACATTGTTGACGTTGGCAGCTTGTTTGGTCGGGGTCCTGCTCGGATGTGCAGACACGGTCTCATGGGCACAAGAGACCAAGGCGCCCCTGACCTATCGGATTCCCACGACCGGCGAGATAATGGACGTCACGTACCTCCCCGAATTCGACGAATGGTGGGTGAAATGCCGGGAGGGCAGGAACATTTCGATCTATTCATACGACAAGGGATCCAAAAAGTGGCGTCATGCCGTCTTTGTTCCTGAGAAACCGGTTGAGAAAGCGCAGAAGACGGTGAAACCGGAGAAACCGGGAGAATCCGTCCCGGCTGCGGGAACGCACGACGAGGGGACGGTGAAAACGCAGGAACGTCAAGAAGGAAGCGATGCCGGCACGACATTGTCCGGGTCGGAGCAAGACGCGGGAAAAAAGAAGCCCGAGGATGATAAGAAGAAATGGTGGGATCCTCTTAAGCTCCTGAAGGGAGACAAGAAGACCATTGCTCCCAAGGATCAGCCCCTGCCGTGATGTGACGATGCGGCTGTCCTTTCGGTGAGCAACGAGCGCCGCGACATGGCAATGTTGTTTTCCATGCCAGGGCATTCGTTGGCTCGCAATGACGAATCAAACTAAAAGCTTTCCCATGTGGGAAGAAAGAGTTTTCAAGACCGGGTAGTTAGGCGTCGTTTTCGACATATTTCTTGAGAAGCTGAGTGAGAATACGTGCCGTCGTATCCACGAGCGGGACTACCTTGTGATAATCCATCCTCTTGGGCCCGATGACGCCGATACTTGCCCACGCGACGTCGGCGGCACGGATGGGGTAGGCGATGATGGAGCAGCTCTCGATTTCGTTCAAACCGTGCTCCGCGCCGATGAAGACCTGAATTCCCTCTGCATCGAGAGTCTTATCAAGTATCTTCAGGAGCTTGCTCTTCTCTTCAAAGGTAAGCAAAACGGCTTTGAGTTTTTCCACCTCGGCAAATTCGGGCTCGTTGAGAATGTTTGTCTGCCCTTCAATGAAGATTTCACGTGAGTCGTCCTGGGACAGAATAGTATGACCCATGCGTAACGCATTGGCCAACATGGCGTCAAAGCGAGCCTTTTCGGTCGCGAGTTCCTGTTCGATACGCTCTTTGGCCTGGCGCAGATCGAGGTGTTTCAGCATGTCGTCGAGCATGCGGCCGTAACTCTCGAGGGTTTGCTGGTCCAATCCGTCCTCATCGAGAATCATCTTGTTTTGCACGAATCCGCTTGTCGCGACCAGGACGACAAGAATCCTGTCGTCAGCCACCTTGATGAATTCGATGGTCTTGAAGGTCAATTCCTGGGGCGGTGTCGAGCTTACCACTCCCGCTTGCCTGGACAAGCCGGCCAGAACCGATGACGACTGACGCAAGAGATCCCTCAAATCGAGCCCCGCCGCTCTAATACGAGTCTCAATGCTTTCATGCTCGGTCTCGTCATAAATTAGCCGGCTTAGGAGCATATCCACGTAGAAGCGATAGCCCCGGTCCGTGGGCACCCTGCCGGCACTCACATGAGGCTGTGCAATGTAACCCATCTCAGTGAGGTCGCTCATGACGTTGCGTACCGAAGCCGCGGACAGACTGATGGACTCTCTTCGCGACACGACGCGGGACCCCACGGGTTCTCCCGTAGCAATGTATTGGGCCACAATGGCCTCGAGGATTCTCTCCGAACGGTATTCGAGAACTCTCATTGTCGATTCCTTTGTCAGGAACACCGAACCTATCCATCCAATGGTCAGATTAGCTTTGAACAGCGCGCGCGTCAAGGAAAACGATTTTTAAAAAGCTCGCGTTCCCGTCCACAAGATACGAACAGGCCTTTGAACGCATGAGCCGATGTGGTGTCGCGAGCCGGAGCGCTCCAAGAAATGCCGGGCCTTGCCGTGAGGTCAGCGGGTCTACAACACGCTAAAATACTTGACAAAAGACTTGAAACTCCCTTTCGGAGCGGCGATCAGCGGCTCTTCGATTCTCTTGCCGTCAAGAAAATCCCCCACGTGCAATAAGCGACCGTCCAGATATCGTATCTCGCCTCCGGCCGCCTCAAGAATGATACTGCCCGCCGCGAGATCCTGGACATGAACGTTCTTCATGAGACACGCGTCCGCCGCACCGCGAGCCACATAGGCGAGGTGTCCGGCGGACGACCCAAAATTGCGCAGCTTTCCCGGGAAGTTACTGGTGAAATCCTGGTGGAAGCGGCTGTAGACAAGCACAAGGCTCTCATTGTCTACCGTGGGATCTTGCCTCACGGTGATGGGAGCGTCGTTGAGTAATGCTTCCCTGCCGGCATAGGCCGAATAGAGCTCGCCGGTGACCGGGAGGTACAAGAAACCGAGAACAGGCCAGAACTTCTCGAAAAGGGCCGCGCTGACGCCCCAAACCGGCATGCCTGCCTGGAAGGAAGCTGCGCCGTCCAAAGTGTCAACAATCCACAAGAACCTGGGAGGACGCTCGCCGTTGATTTCATTGAAGGAAATCTCACGGAGGAACGCATGATCCTCGAAACTCCCTTTTATTTTTGCCGAGATTATCTTCCACGCGGCGTTGTCCGCTTCCGTTACCAGCTCATCATCGAATTTCATGTGGCGGTCGCCCTTGCCGTACATTTCCAGAAGCAACGCACCGCTCTTGCGAAGCGTGTTCTCCACAAATTCCTTGAGGGTCCAAAGTTCTCTTTCCGTCAACGATCTGGCCTCTTCCTTTTCCATGTGCTCCTCCGATTCCGGCTTAACGCCGGAAGGTTCGATTATACTGCAACCGGTGATACCCGACGTAGGACTCAACGATACATGAAACCCGCAGACAGAACAATGCCCGTCGCTTCCGAAACGAAGATTTCGCAAGATTTGATGGTCTGCTCGATCTCGTGTTCATGACAAGGCAAAGGAATGGAAGGTCATCCTGCGTTTGTCGCGTTCCGCATGCCGGCCGGCGGCGCTTGCCGCAGAAGAGGGCATGACGAACCGGTGATTGAATTCTTCCCTCCGCAGGAAGTGTTCGCGTACCGGAAGGGTGCTACAACCCTATGAGCCGGCCCAGTTTTTCGTATATGGTATAAAAGAGGGCAACCGCTTCCATGTCGGTATGGGACGTACTCCAAAGATACTTGGCCCAGCCGGCTTGGCACAAACCATACACACCGATGACCTGCTGTCCCACAGCCAGAATACCCACGGCAAACTGACCGACCGCCAGGACGAGTCCCACGGCGGCCTGGCCGATCGCAATCAAGCCGAAGACGAGTTGACCGAACCCGAAAAGAAGGCCCAGACCCGCTTGAGCGATCGTGATCACTCCGATTCCAACCTGACCGATTGCAATGAAACCTTTGGCCGTGAGCGGTCTGCCCCGAGCATCCAGGCCAATGGCTACATGAACCAAGGGCAGGCGAAAAATCCTTGTCTTGGTCTTCCATTCGAATCCGAAACCTCGCGAAGGTTTCGTTGTGGAACAGGGCGCGCCGCATCCGGGACACGAGTTCGCATCCGAACTGATCGGCTTGCCGCATTCACGGCATGGTTGCAGTGCCATTGAATCGTTCCTCCGAGACATGTCGGCGTCCTGATCGGCCCGGGCACTTCAATGTCATGACGGTCCATCGGCTGTTACAAGCCCGGGGGGCGTGGTGTTCCGCGGTCACGGTTGCTTCGGGCGGCATCCTCATTACCGAAGTGCAGAAATGTCCGCGCGATCCCTGCCGGCACGGGACCCGCGGCCGCAAGTCTCCGTACGTGGACCGTGTCCTTCACACTACACCATGACGGCCGGGACGTTAAGAACAAGCAGGAGCGGCGCCGAGTGAACACATCAACACACGTCGGTACTGACCGCAAGTTTCTCGGCCAGGTCGCAGAAACGCCGTGGAAGTTCCTGAACCTGGCCGGCGCGGAAAGATCGAGCTATTCTAAGCAGGACTATTTGCGCTTCTCCCAGCTGCAGATGCAGTTCAAGGTCGCTCGCGAGGTTCAGAAATCCCTCGATCCCGTCGAGTACCGTACCGTCTTGAGGATCGTCTCTCAGCCTGGTTGCCAGTGCGTGAATTCTATTGCTGATAAGCTTTTCCGCGGCGGTCACGTCCAGCTGGATCCCCCACTCCTTGGCCTCATCCATCAGAGCAGGCAGTCCCTCGGGAAAGGAGCCTGATTCGAGCTTGTGCAGTTCGTTCGTAAAGGACCGGTTCAGAACGAATTGGGCAGAGACGCGAAACGTGTCTGCGACCCGTTCCGACTGCTTCTTGACGAATCTGGACAGGTCCTTGTTTCTATGATAGAAAGCCTCGAAAAGTTGCGCCTGCGGTTCATACATCTCGTGGATGATGCTTTGAATGATCTGACTTCTCTGCTCCGCGAAGAGATCTTCGAGCGAAAAATAGTCCCCCGGGAAATACCGGTCCAGCTTGCGGACCACTTCAGTAGCGGATCGGGTTTGAAACGTCTCCGAGAGATCGCGTTTCAGCGAATAGTATCCGGTCTTACTCACGTAGTCTGAAACGGAACATCGAAAATCCAGTCCTCCGAAATAGACCACCACCAGGACGAGCTTCCGACTTTCGACGATCAAATGATTTCGGACCGTCACACTGCCCACAATGAGCACTCGTTCGCCGAATTCGAACCTGCTGAAATCCTCGGCCTCCATTTCATAACAGAAGAACCCGTCTTCTATAGGAACGTTCCTAAAGAGTGAGAAGATACCGATATGTGCTGCAACTTGGGGGAGATCCGCGACGTGAGGAAGAATCTGCCGCACAAAAATCTCGTCCCCACGAAGATAGGGCCTTAAATTGCTCAGCGCGGAAGCCATGTGTGTCAGAAAATCGGGTTGAAGATCGGGATCCCAAGGCTCGGCAAGCTGAAGGACGCGCGCGGCGTACCGGAGGACCTGCCGTGATTCCAGGCCCGAGATGTCGTCAAAAAACCAACCGCAACTCGTGTACATCAGCATGCGATTGCGTTGCATTTCCAGAAGCGCGGACAGTGTGCGCAATTCACCCGCGGAAAGGTGCCGGCCAGCTGCGGACGTGAGGAATTCCTCGGGATTTGAGTGGTGATCGAGGACGACCCGTATGTACCGATTTCTCAATTCCCACGGATCCTTGACGAGAGAAGCGGTCTCACGCTCGAAAAGCTCATCCACCCGGTCTCGGATGAGGTCCATTGATTCTCGCAGCACGCCGCGCCACCTTTGATTCCAATCGGACCTGCGAGACAGGGAGCAGCCGCAGTCTCGGGACCATCGGCCCACTCCATGGGCACAACTCCAAGAGGAATCCTCAATGAACTCCGCTTCCGCGGTCGGCGGATGCCCTTGGAGAAAATAGCCGTAATTGACGAGTTGGACGGCGGGATCGGCCAGGATCTTCTCTATGGCGTAAGAAAGGGCCATTTCACCGAACCGGTGATGGTGTCCGTAGGATTCTCCGTCCGTGGCCACATGCACCAGTTGAGCTCGGTTCGCCTGGGACGAAAACGCGGCCATCAATCGTTTTTGGAATTCATCCCCGCTGTCCAGGAGTTTTTCAAACGCGACGGCATGGGATATGGGCGCGTCGTAGAAGAACAGAGAGATCGTCCTTCCCCCGGGAAGTCCGCAGAGATAGGGAACTGACGGATCCAAGGCCGACCCGTCGACACGGGTCCAGGCATCTGCCGGTGAAAGCCTGAACCGACGAGCTTGTGTAGGAGCGAGTATGGTAAAGAGAATGCCGTACTGCGCGAGAAGGTCGAGCGTTTCCGCGTCAACCGCGGTCTCGGGCAACCACATGCCCTCCGGGGCTCGGTTGAAGCGAGTCGTGAAGTCCTCGATGCCCCACAGGATCTGCGTGACCTTGTCACGCGTGGAAGCCAGGGGCATGATCATGTGGTTATACGGTTGCGCAATGGCATTGCCGTGGCCCGACAGCCTCGCGCTGCTTGCTCGATCCGCGTCAAGGATGGCCCGATAGGTGTGCGGTACGTGCCGTTCGAGCCACGAAAGCAAGGTTGGCCCAAAATTGAAGCTCATGTATTCGTAGTTGTTAATAATTTGCCGCAACCGGCCCTGTTCGTCCAGAATTCGGGCATGGGCATTCGGCGTATAGCATTCCACCGCGATGCGCTCGTTCCAATCATGGTACGGATGTGCGGATTCCTGATGTTCGATGGACTCGAGCCACGGGTTTTCTCGTGGCGGTTGGTAGAAGTGGCCGTGAATGCAAATGAATCTTGAAACAGCGTGAGTCATGGGGTGTGAATCTCTTATCTTAGGTACTACTCGACGGAAAGTCGACCTGTATTGACGGGTTATCTCCGCTCTTTGCTGCGGTGGGATGCATGAGCATATCTCCGGCGGTCGCGCAGGTCAAGAGCGCGTGGTTCCGAATGCCTCGAGAGCCGCTTTTGAAAAGGCCTCGATCCTTTGGAAGTTGCGAGATCCGTCCGGGTTTTCCAAGCCGGTGTGCGCATCGACCCCGTGAGGGCGTACTGCCGCGATGGCCGCTGCCACGTTCTCAGGATTGAGTCCGCCGGCAAGAATCACGGGAACCGAGGAACGACGCACAATGCGGGCGCTCAAGGACCAGTCGTGTGTGATTCCGGTTGCTCCCAGGGCCCCGGAGGCGGGATCGAACGAATCGAGTATCACCGCGTCCCACAGGGGCGGCTTAACGCGATTCGTGTGGTCGAGCGCGGAAGGACCGGATACGGTGATGCGGCCGATCGTGCGAACCGCAGGGCGGAGCGATCGAAACAGCCGTACCTGTTCGTCAGCGATGTCCCCGTGAAATTGGATCGCCCGCACGTTGAGCCGATCGACAAGGCGTGCGGCGTCGACGGCGGAATCGAGATATGTAATGAGAACGGCCAAGAGATCCCGCGGTAGCCTATCGATGATCGCGCGAGCGCGTTCCTTGGTCAGCCCGTCATGGGTTCCGGAAGGAAGTTCCAAGGTGAAGCCCACGGCGCCGACTCCGACGGCCCTGCAGAACAGGGCCTCTTCCAGGGACGATACTCCGGCGACCTGGACCCGTGGGCACCATGACTGAGATTCAAACGAGATATGCGGGCAATCGTGCATGGTTCAAGAATGCAAGGAACTTCGGGTACGGCAAGAATCGAGCGCGCCGTGCCGTGCCGTTTCGGATGTGCGTGCGTTTGTACCACGAGGCGGATCGAGAATGCAAATCACCCGACTGCGTGGGGAGAGGGCGGTCATTTATAGTTTGCTCGGCAGGGGCCATGTGTGCTATATAATAGGATTCGGCTCGATGACCGACCATGCGCGGTCGCCGAGATTCCCGAGTCTCGATGTCGGGTCATGACCACGTCGGATCCGGGAGGCATATTCAAGCGTTCACCCGGTAAAATCGTGCGGAGAAATAGGCCGGGGAATATGCGTAGAGGCAGATAAATGGAAATCCTCAATCTCGTGGGAAACACCCCCCTTGTAAGGATCAAGTACCCTAACGGTTCCAATGGGATCCGGATACTTGGCAAACTTGAAGGCAACAACCCCGGCGGTTCCGTCAAAGATCGAATCGCGTTTTACATGATTCAAAAGGCCGAAGAAGACGGAGTGCTGACGAAGAACAAGATCATCCTTGAACCTACTTCCGGGAACACGGGTATCGGGTTGTCCATGGTGGCGGCCGGCAAGGGGTACAGGTGTCTGCTGACCTTGCCGGAATGCGTGAGCCTTGAGAGGCGCAACACGTTGAAGGCCTATGGTGCGGAATTGGAAATCACACCGGGTTGTGAAGCAACCGACGGGGCCATTCGTCGCGCTTACGAGATCTACGAATCGGACAGGGATACGTACTTCATGCCCAACCAATTCGAGAACCCGTACAATATGGAAGCTCACTACATGACAACGGGAGTGGAAATCCTGGAGCAGACCAAGGGCGACATCGACATGTTCGTCGCAGGAATGGGCACGACGGGGACCTTAATGGGAGTGTCCAAGCGCCTGAAGGAATACAATCCGTCAATTCGCATCGTAGGTGTGGAGCCTGTGGAAGGACATGCCATTCAGGGGCTGAAGAACATGAAGGAAGCAATTGTTCCCAAGATCTACGATCCCAAGAGAATTGACCGGATAATCCAGGTGAACGACGATCAGGCTTACGATACGTGTCGATGGCTGGCCCTGACACAGGGAATTTTTGTCGGCATGAGTTCGGGGGCCGCGGTGTACGGGGCCATGCAGGCGAGCAAGGATCTTGGGAGCGGTACGATCGTATGTATTCTGCCGGACCGGGGTGACCGGTATCTGAGCACGACGCTGTTCAAATCAATCTGTGCAAAATGCCCGCCGTAAGGGTCTCGAATGCTGAGTGAATACGGCCTGGAAGCCGGAGGGGCGGTCCGGCGGGAGCGAGAGGGCAACGGGATCGTGCACGGTCAGGGAACAGTCTGAGAGGATTCGCCGACCTGACTAGAAAAACTCGTAACACTCGCCGGACGGCACCTGGGAATGGTCGTACAGAAAAATGCATGAACCGTTCTGGTCGGGCAGTGCAAACTTGACCGTGTTCTTGGTGCCTGGATTGAGTTTGGGGGCGCCGTCGAGGAGTTGAAAAGAGACGAGCTTTCCGTGCGCGTAGATCGGCTTGGCTTGCACTACGGAACCGTTGACCGTCCAGACGGGACGAGGAATGAAGAAGGTATAAACGGGGTAGGCGCCCAAGGCTTCGATGGTCGGATAGATGGCGCCGCCGGGGCTGCGACAGATCTTGACGCTGGTAATTTGCCAACGATTTGGAACAGAGGTCTTGTCCGCGGCGAGTGTGACCGCCGGAGCGGTGAGAATGAAAGTAGTCAGGAGGACCGCAAGAGCTGAGTGGATTGACTTGGTCATCTTCGTTCCCTCGATTGATTGACCACTCCGGGGCTGCGTCGCGCGTGGTCCGAAGCGTGCTCGGTTTAGGACGAAGGAGGCCGTGGGACTCGGGTGGAACCCGCGAAACAAGTTCCTACCTCAAACCCTGTATAGCCGAGGTGAGTCGGAAACACAAGAGGCGAAATGATTCGCCGTTGACTGAGAGTCGGATATCATCTAGAATTCGGATGTTTTTGCAATTTCTATGGGAGGCTTACGATGGCAATCAAGGTGGCGATTAATGGTTTTGGGCGCATTGGGCGTACAATAATGAGAAGTGCCATGACAAATCCGGAAGTTGACGTTGTCGCAGTGAACGACCGAATGGATTCCAAGTTGATGGCCTTCCTGCTGCAACACGATTCGGTCCACGGCCGATATCCCGGAGAAATATCCTTCGACGCCGACACCCTTACCGTCGACGGCAAGCAGGTACAGGCTTTGAGAATTACGGATGACTTGCTCAACCTTCCCTGGCGGGACCTTCAAGTTGACGTGGTAATGGAGTGCACGGGGATCTTCAGGGACAAGGCCAAGGCGGGCAGGCACATAGAGGCGGGCGCGAAGAAGGTCATCATTTCTGCTCCCGGCAAGAAGGTGGACGCGACCTTTGTCATGGGAGTAAACGAGGAGCTGTACGACCCGTTGAATCACGACGTCATCTCCAATGCATCGTGCACTACGAATTGTCTTGCACCGGTCGCAAAGGTCCTGTTTGATGAGTTCGGGATCGAACACGGTCTCATGACGACGATTCACTCGTACACAATGGACCAGAGCTTGTTGGACACGGTTCATAACGACTATCGTCGCGCCCGGGCCGCGGCAATGAACATGATTCCGACTACCACCGGCGCCGCGATTGCGGTAGGGTTGGTAATTCCCGAACTGGCGGGAAAATTTGACGGCATGGCCATCCGGGTGCCGACACCGAACGTTTCTCTGGTGGATTTGACGGTGAGCCTTGAGAGCAAGGCAAGCGTGGAGGATGTGAACGCGGCAATGAAAAAGGCCTCCGAGGGACGTATGAAAGGCATCCTTGGGTACGAAGAAGCTCCGCTGGTGAGCACGGATTTCGTCAACAGCACGTACTCGTCGGTTTTCGATTCGCTGTCCACCTACTGTATCGGCAACAAGATGGTAAAGGTCCTGTCATGGTACGACAACGAGTCCGGGTATTCCGCACGGATGGTGGATCTCGCGGTATACGTCGGGGAGAGACTGTAACGAGAGGTTGCGGGCCGACGAAGCGGCATCAGTCGTGCCGCGGCGGCGGAGATAAGGTGCGCAAGGCGTTACTCCACGAGGTGACACAATGGCCGTGAAGAGCATCCGAGACTTGGAGATTGGCGGTCGGAGAGTCTTCTTCCGGTTTGACTTCAACGTACCGCTGGATGAAACCGGAACCATCAAGGACGACACGCGGATACAAAGGGCGCTGCCCACGCTGAGGTACGCGATGGAACAGGGAGCTCGGTGCATCCTGTCCTCGCATCTTGGACGTCCGAAGGGCGAAAAAAGGCCGGAAATGAGTCTTCGCCCGGTCGCTCTTCGATTGGGGGATCTCTTGGGCAGGGAAGTGCGGTTTGCGGACGATTGCGTCGGAACGAAGGCCGAGGACGCATCGCACGCATTAGGAGACGGTGAACTGCTCCTTCTTGAGAATTTGCGGTTTCATCCCGGGGAGACTAAGAATGAACCGGAGTTCGCTCAAAAGCTTGCTCGTCTCGCGGACGTGTATGTGAACGACGCGTTTGGCACCGCTCACCGGGCTCACGCATCGACGGTAGGCGTACCGGGACTCGTGTCTGCGAAGGGCGCGGGACTGCTCCTCAAAGAGGAGTTGGACAGCCTGACCAAGGCGTTCAGCAATCCTGAGAAGCCGGTCACGGCGATCTTTGGGGGAGCAAAGGTTTCCGATAAACTGGGAGTCTTGACGAATATCCTGGAGAGAATGGACTCCGTGTTGATCGGGGGAGGAATGGCCAATACGTTCCTTGCGGCGGACGGCCTGGACATGGGGATATCACGAGTGGAAGTGGACATGCTGGATACGGCACGGGACATTGTACGGTCGGCTTCGGAGAAGGGGTGCTCGCTGTATCTGCCGGTGGACGTGGTATCGGCACCCGCGATGGAGCACGGAGCGGAATGCAAAACGGTGGCTGTGGAAGCGGTTCCCACAGGGGAGATGGCGCTGGACATCGGCAGACGGACCGCAGCGGAGTTTACGGGGGTTATCGCACGCGCGGGAACGATTGTGTGGAACGGACCCATGGGGGTGTTCGAGCTTGAGGATTTCAAGGCCGGTACCATGGCGATTGCTCGAGCAGTGGCCTCGGCACCGGGGTTTTCAGTGGTTGGCGGCGGGGATACGGTGAGGGCGATCCACCAGGCGGGGGTCACGGAAAACATCTCGTATATTTCCACCGGCGGCGGGGCCTTTATGGAATTTATGGAGGGCAAGACGCTTCCGGGCGTGGCCGCGTTGGAGGAATGACGGACATCGTGGGAATCGGACGGGAAAGAGGGGACTATGGCGGCGAGAAGACCAATTATCGCGGGCAACTGGAAGATGCACAAGACGCCGGAGGAGGCGAAGGAACTTGTGACGGCCATCGCGGCAGGAATGGCGGGAAAGTCGTTTGGGTGCGAGGTTGTTGTGGCTCCTCCCTTCACTTCGATCACGAGTGCGGTAGCGGCCGCGGCGGGAACTCCCATTGGGGTCGCGGGACAGAACGTGTACTGGGAGGACGAGGGCGCGTTCACGGGTGAGATATCCGGTGGAATGCTCAAGTCGGCCGGATGTTCGTTCGTGATAATAGGTCATTCGGAGAGGAGACAGTACTTCGGCGAGACGAACGAGACGGTTCGGCGTCGGATCGAGGCGGCGGTCAGGTGGAATCTTGTTCCCATCTTTTGTCTCGGGGAAACGCTTGAGGAACGGGAGGCCGGGGAGACGTTCAATGTGATACGCAGTGAGCTGACGGAAGGGCTCAGGGGAGTCCGACCGGACGATCCTCTACGATTCGTGATTGCGTATGAGCCGGTCTGGGCAATAGGTACGGGACGTACGGCGAGCCCGGAGCAGGCGCAGGAAGTGCACGCGTTCTTGAGACGAGAGATCGGGGGCTTGCTGGGCGAGGGGTTTGCGGAACGGATGAGGATCCTCTATGGGGGAAGCGTAAAGGCGTCCAACGCGAAGGCGCTCATGGCGTGTGAGGACATCGATGGGGGCCTGGTTGGCGGAGCTTCGTTGAATGCGGAGGATTTTCTGGGCATAATCAGAGAAGGAAGTTGAAGCGCGGAAAGGTCGAAAAGCATGTTTAGTACGCTTATACTCATTGTTCATGTGATCGTCTGTGTGGCGATGATTCTGATCATTCTCCTGCAGACGGGCAAAGGCGCCGATATAGGGGCCGCTTTCGGAGGGGGATCCAGTCAGACGGTTTTCGGCAGCAGCGGTGCAGCGACGTTCCTGAGCAAGGTGACGATTGTGGCTGCCGTGGTATTCATGACCACATCGTTTGTCTTGACCTACGTGTCCGGGAGGCAAGCGGGTCAGATTCAACGGTCCGTTGTGACGGAAACTCCCGTCCCACAGGCTCCGCTTCCCGGGCCCGAGACCGGCGCGGGAGGGCCTGAGGGTCCGGGAGCAATACCGGCTGCGACGCCGCAGGCCGGGGCGTCGACCGAGGCGAAGCCGGACGTGCAGGCACCGGACAAGACGGGGCAACCGGCCGAAGGCGGTTCCCGGCCGGAAACGAAATAGCGGCGGTAAGTACTTGAAAATATGTTTGGACCGCGGGCGATGTTTCACGTGAAACATCGCCGGCGATCTTTCATACCATGTTCCGCCGGCATCATTTCTTCCTCCGCCCCCTCCCACCGAGGACCGCAAACCCTGCCGGCTTCTCCGCCTCCCGCCGCCAACGTTTCCGGTGATTGCAGAGACTCAAATGCGGCATCGCCGCGCGTCCCGGGCGAACCGATCCCCGTCCGTCACGTCGTCGTCCTTCCGCTGCGGTCATTGACAAAAAGAGAACGCAAGCGTATAAAAAAACGCAAAAGACAAGCAATAATGACCAGCGGGGCGCTCGAATGGAACAAAGGGACCTGGATCTTATCGAACAGTGGAAGGACAAGGATCCCGAACTGAAGAGACTCTGGCAAGAGCACCTTGAGTTCGAGGACCAACTGGAGGTCTTCAACAAACGGATCTATCTCTCGCCCAGTGAGGAACTTGAGCGTAAGACGATCCAGAAAAAGAAACTGAGAGGCCGGGATCAGATCGAACGCATTCTCGCAAGGCTTCGCTCCTGATCGAGATACGGCGAAACCAAGAATCCAATTTTGTAAGGAATGAAAACGCGGTGGAGATGAGGGGAGACGAAATCTTACTGAGATCCCTCAAGCAAGAGGGTGTTGACACGATATTTGGATATCCCGGAGGAATGGTCATTGACATCTTCGATGCCATGGTCAGGACATTCTCCGACGATTTCAAATTCATACTCGTTCGGCACGAACAGGCCGCGGTGCATGCCGCGGACGGGTATGCGCGGGCCACGGGCAAGCCGGGAGTATGCATCGTGACCTCCGGTCCCGGAGGAACAAACACGGTCACAGGTTTGGCAACGGCCTACATGGACTCCATTCCCATTGTGGTATTTACCGGCCAGGTGCCGACGGGTCTTATCGGCAACGACGCGTTTCAGGAAGCCGACATTGTGGGAATCACACGACCGTGCACGAAGCACAACTATCTCGTGATGTCGACGGACGAACTGGCACGAACGGTGAAAGAGGCTTTTACCATTGCTGCAAGCGGGCGCCCGGGTCCCGTGCTTGTAGACCTCCCGAAGGACGTTACCCAGTCAACCGCCCAATGGGACTATCCGACCTCGATAGAGCTTCCCACGTACAAGCCGACCGTCAAGGCGCACCTTCCGTCGATAAGGCGGGCAGCCGATCTTATTTGTCAAGCGGAAAGACCCGTCATCTATGCAGGCGGCGGCGTCATTACCTCGGGTGCACATGCGGAACTCCGCACACTCGCGGAAATGACCGGCTTTCCGGTCACCATGACCCTCATGGGTCTTGGTTGTTTTCCCGGTACGCATCCGTTGTCGCTGGGAATGCTTGGAATGCATGGGACCTACCGCGCAAATATGGCCGTGAATGATTCGGATTTGCTCTTTGCCGTGGGAGCGCGGTTCGACGACCGAGTGACGGGTCCGGTGTCGGAATTTGCCCGAGGGGCAAAGATCATCCACGTGGACATCGACCCCACGTCAATTCAGAAAAACATAGAAGTCGACGTCCCACTCGTCGGTGATGCCCGTGACGCCCTTTCCAGGCTCATCGAAATCCTGGAGGAACGCGGACCGCAGACCGTCAACAAGGAGAAACTTACGGGCTGGCATGCCCAAATCACCGCGTGGCGAAACGAGCAACGACTCAGGTTCGATCGGACCACGACCACCATCAAGCCGCAGTACGTGGTGGAGAAACTCTATGAAATGACCGCGGGCCGCGCCATCATCAGCACGGAGGTCGGTCAGAACCAGATGTGGGCCGCGCAGTACTACCTTTTCGACGAGCCCCGAACCTTCTTGTCGTCCGGCGGTCTCGGAACCATGGGATACGGCTTCCCCGCAGCCATCGGCGCTCAGGTGGCCTTTCCCGACAAACTGGTGATCGACATCGCGGGAGACGGTTCCATTCAAATGAATATTCAGGAGCTGGCCACGGTGGCTCAATACAAGCTTCCCGTCAAGATCGCAATCCTGAACAACGGATACCTCGGCATGGTGAGACAGTGGCAGGAGCGATTCTACGACAACGTGTACGCTCACACGGACATCATGTGCGCGCCCGATTTCATCAAACTCGCCGACGCCTATGGCGCGCTGGGCCTTCGCGCAGAGACCACGGAAGAAGTGGTCCCGGTCATCAAACAGGCCCTGGAGACGGATGGGCCCGTAATCATGGACTTTGTCGTCGAGCGCGAAGAGGGTGTCTATCCAATGATCCCCGCCGGCAAGTCCATTACGGATGTAATTCTGATATAAATGGGAACCAGACACGTCATCGCAGTATTGGTCGAGAACAAACCCGGAGTGCTGGCCAGGATTTCGGGCATGTTCTCCGGACGCGGCTTCAACATTCACTCCTTGGCGGTTGCCCCGACTCTGGACACCAAGCTCTCCAGAATGACCATCGTCACGGACGGTAATCAGCACATCATCGAGCAGATCATCAAACAGCTCAGGAAGCTCATCAACGTAGTCAAGGTCCAAGATCTCACGGATCACGAATACGTGGACCGAGAGCTCATCCTCGTTCGAGTCAAGGCCACGGAGGACAAGAGAGAAGAGGTACTAAGGATAACCGATATTTTCCGAGGAAAGGTCGTCGACGTGACGCCCGATACCATTACCTTGGAAGTGACCGGCAGCCGGAGCAAGATCGAGGCGATTCTCGAGCTTCTGACCTCAATCGGTATCCTGGAACTGATTCGTGCGGGAACGGTGGCCATAGCCAGGGGAAAGAAAACCCCCAAGGCCGCGGGATGCCCGGAATGATACGCCCGGCAGGCCATTATGAACCCATCGCACGGGAAGGGCTCGTCTTCATCGTGCCTCTCTTCCTCGTTGCTCTCGTCAGCTGGTGGTACGGCCATCCTTGGGTCTCCCTTTTCTTTCTCGCGGCAGCCGTCTGCGTATGCCTTTTCTTTCGGAACCCAGAGAGAACGCCGCCCGAAGGGGAACATCTCGTGTTGTCTCCCGCAGACGGTCGCGTCGTGGAAATAGTCGACGACGCAAGGTCCGACCGTCTCGATGAATCGCGGCTGAAACGAATCAGTATCTTCATGTCCATATTCAACGTTCATGTGAACCGGTCCCCCATCTCGGGAACCGTGCGGAAAATCGATCATCGTCCCGGAAGCTTTCTTGATGCGCGGGATCCCGAAGCGTCCGTTGTGAATGAGCATAATTCCCTAATTATTCGAGGCAATGACTACGATCTGGAGGTGGTACAAATTGCCGGCAAAGTGGCCCGCAGAATCGCGTGCTGGGTTGCCGAGGGTGAACACGTTCGCAGAGGTCAAAGGTTCGGCCTTATCAGATTCGGTTCCCGTCTCGATGTCTACCTACCGAAACACTTCTCCATTCATGTCGAGGTGGGAGGGCGAGTGCGCGCAGGGGTCTCGGTACTTGCCAAAGCTCCGGACGGGGAGACTCAAGGTCCGTCCCGTCAAGGCTTTGGTTAATTGATTGCAATTACTTGACAAAAAATCTATAATACGACTGTTGAGCGGTGGATGCCTCAGCGTACGGAATCATCACTATTCTTCGTGCCGGTTCCGGCCTTCAGTCGATCTCTTCTTGGAGAAACGCAGCCCCTCACTTCAGGCTCCGCACGCTCGCGGCACGGGCACGGACCGTGTACGCTTTGTCGAGCCCGCGGGAGATGGCGACACGAATGCGGAAAAAAAGACCCCTTTTCAGAAAGAACACGCGTATTCACGATCCGGACGAGCTTCAGCAACGGGCCCAAAGGAAAGAGAACCGCATCAACAAGATGAGAAAAGGGATCTTTATCTTGCCGTCCCTCCTCACTCTGACGAGCATATTCTTCAGCTTTTTCGCGATCATATCGGCAATCAACGGCGACTTTGTTCTTGCAGCCGCATTGATACTCGTTGCAGGCTTCTTTGACGGCATCGACGGCAAAGTGGCGCGACTCACGAAGACCACTACGCGTTTCGGTCTTGAGCTTGATTCCTTGGCGGACGTCATATCCTTTGGAGTGGCCCCCGCGATATTGCTCTATATGTGGGCTCTTGGGCCGTACGGGAGATTTGGTTGGGTAACGGCTTTTGTCTTTACGGCTTGCGGGGCGCTCCGGTTGGCACGCTTCAATGTCCAGACGGGGCACATAGACCCGAAGCGGTTCAATGGCTTGCCTATTCCCGCGGCCGCGGCAATGGTGGCCACGACCGTGCTCTTCTGTCAAAAGCTGGATCTTGACCCCGCCAACCTCCGCGTGCCTGTCCTGGCGCTTTCGTTCCTTCTCTCTTTCTTCATGGTAAGCAGCGTGAAATTCCATGCGTTCAAAGACCTCACCCTGGTGAAACAGAAACCCTTCAGCTCCACGGTGGCCTTTGTACTCCTCCTTGCTTTGATCGCAACAGCACCGTTCATCGTCCCCTTTTTCCTGTGCGCGGGATACGTCGTTTCGGGTCCCGTCCTCACCATCATGTTGTATCGGCGGAACAAAAAGCGACAGGCGGAGAAGGAAACCGATTCCGACACATCGCGACCTGAACTTTCTTCACTGGAAACAAAGCCCAAGGCCTGAGATCGGACGGTCAATGTTGCGGCCGGCCGGGCATATCGCGCTACCGAGCCCGGTACAGTCGAGCAACGCCTTTTGTCGCATTGATTGAAATTTCCCCGGCCGCGTTGTACATCCTATACGATCGACACGGGGGCCGGTCCCCCGTCCGGAGGCTACGATGGAAGAGAGAATTCTGATATTCGATACGACGTTGCGTGACGGCGAGCAGTCTCCCGGCGCGACCATGAATCAACATGAAAAGCTTCAACTGGCCAGACAGCTGGAGAAGCTGGGCGTGGACATAATCGAGGCGGGATTTCCGGCAAGTTCGGAGGGAGATCAGGCAGGCGTACGCGCTATTGCGCGCGAGATCAAGAATGCCCGAGTGGTGGGGCTGGCCCGATCGTTGGCCGAGGACATTGAAACGGCCTGGCGAAGCGTCGAACCTGCCCGCTTACCGGGAATCCATACCTTTATCGCAACCAGCGACATCCATCTGAAGTACAAGCTCCGAATGTCCAGAGAAGAGGTGGTGGAGAGGGCCGGTCAGGCCGTCAGGCTTGCTCGTTCGCTTTCCGACTGGGTGGAATTTTCCTGCGAAGACGCGACAAGAAGCGACCCCGACTTTATCTGCAGGGTTATTCAAACCGCAATAGACGAAGGCGCGGGCACGATCAATATACCCGACACCGTTGGGTACTCCTATCCCGAAGAGATTTCCAAACTCATTACGACCATACGCGAAAATGTGGTCGGCATAGGTAACGCGATCATTTCCGTGCACTGTCACAACGATCTCGGTCTGGCGGTGGCCAACTCCCTGGCCGCGATCAGGGCCGGAGCCAGACAGGTCGAGTGCACCATAAACGGCATAGGCGAGAGGGCCGGCAATGCCGCTTTGGAAGAGATCGCAATGATACTGAAGACCCGAACTGAAGCCTTTGGTTTCTATACGGGCATCGTATCGGAGCAGATCTTCCATACCAGCCGTCTGGTCACCAGCATCACGGGCATTTCCGTTCAGCCGAACAAAGCCATAGTGGGAGCAAATGCGTTTGCACACGAATCGGGAATCCACCAAGACGGCATCATCAAGGAGCGAACCACGTACGAAATCATGAATCCCGAATCGGTGGGGATTTCGAAATCATCGCTGGTTTTGGGGAAACACTCCGGTCGACACGCATTTCGCGAACGAATCAAGGACCTGGGATACTCGCTGACCGAAGACGAGTTAAACCTGACGTTCAAACGATTCAAAGATCTGGCGGACCACAAGAAATCGATTTTCGATGAGGATATCGAGGCAATTATCGCGGAGGAAGTGCTTCGCGCGAATGAGACGTATAAACTCATTTCCGTCACCATCATGTCCGGAACCCATGTGGTGCCTACCGCCACGGTTCGCATGGAAATTGAAGGCAAGGAATGCCATGGAGCGGAACTCGGAAACGGTCCGGTCGATGCAACGTACAACACCATACTGCAGCTCACCGGTCGCCGGCCCAACCTGCTGCGTTTTGCCGTCAGCGCGATCACGGGCGGAACCGACGCTCTCGGTGAGGTGACGATCCGGCTTGAGGAGAAGGGCAAAGTGGCGGTTGGGAAAGGCGCCCACGAGGACATACTGGTAGCGGCGGCCAAGGCCATGGTCAATGCTCTGAACCGATTGCATTACCTGTCCGAGGTGCCGAAGCCGTCGGTGAGGCTGTAGGGTGACCGCGAGTTGAGAGCACGTTTCATTTAATCGTGCTATCTACGGCGGAATTCAAAAAAAATATTGCAGACTAAGGTACTCTCCGTCATAATAGTGGCTCACCCGTCGCAAGCCCATCCCCCGGGGAAAGTAGCATCATAGCTGGAAATTGCCGATCTAAATCGAGCATCTCACATAAAGAGAGGAGACACTTATGGCCGACAAGTTTGAGGAGAAGGAGAGGTTTGACGGACAAAAGGTCAAAATCCTAGTGCCTGAATATGCCGAGGGAACGGACGCAGACCGTTATCAATGGCGTGTCAATGTAAACGCAGTCAACGTGGGGGAAGAAAGTAATCCGGTCAAGAGATACCTGACCACGGCCGAACGATATTTCTATTCAAAGGACTGGTTTGGTAGCGAGAAGAGAAAAAATCCCGCCTAAGATTCATGCGCCGAGCGCTCAAGACAACCCTACCGATATAGATCGAGAGTTTGTAAGGAAGGTGGCAAATGGCTGAACTGCCAAAGGTGAAGTACACAGGAACAATTCGCGAAATCAAACTCGGCAAACCCGGGTCAGAAGTGGTCGTCGGTGGTGAAACGGCCTACAATTTCTACTCTTTTGAGGGCAAGACGCCAAATGCCCCAAAGCTTGCCCTTCAGGTCCTGGATATAGAGCCCGAAGAATGGGCCGCAGAAGCGCTTGAACCTTTCAAGGACGTGGTGAAAGACCCGGTGGCCTGGGCCAAGAAATGCGTCGAAGAGTACAAGGCCGACGTGGTTTGTCTTTGGCTTGCCGGAACCGACCCCAACGGCAAGGATCTGCCTGCGGCGCATGCGGCTGAAATCGCCAAGAAAGTGGCCGAGGCCATCAGTGTTCCGTTGATCGTCTGGGGGGTGTCCAGCGACGACAAGAACACCGAAGTGCTCAAGGCCGTGGCCGAGTCCTGCGCGGGCCTGAACGTGGTGCTGGGACCGATCACCGAAGGGAATTACAAACAAGTTGGGGCGGCCGCGATTGCATATAAGCACGTTGTGGCGGCGAACTCCCCCATCGACATCAATCTTGCCAAGCAGCTCAACATTCTCCTTGAGAATCTGGGCGTTCCCAACGACAAAATTCTGATCGATCCGACTACCGGCAGTGTAGGCTACGGAATGGAATACTGCTATTCCATCATGGAGCGAATACGGCAGGCCGCTTTGACGCAGAATGATGACAAGCTCCAGTACCCGATCGTCAACAATATAGCCGAAGAGGTGTGGAAGACAAAAGAAGCCAAACTCCCCACCGAACAGGAGCCTAAGCTCGGGGACGCGGGAATTCGGGGAATCAACCTCGAAGCCATCACCGCGTTGAGTGCCCTGCAGGCCGGGTCCGATCTCCTGATCCTCAGGCATCCCAAGACGCTCGAACACATCCGCAAGTACCTCTCGGACGTCATGGTCGAGACGGACCTTGCAGCCATGGATGTGGATCTTTCCCTTGCCGGGGAGGCGGCACCTCCGCCGGAAAAAGCCGCGGCACCCAAGCCCGCGGAAAAGAAGACTCCGGAACCTCCGAAGCCGACTCCCAAGAAAGAAGAAGCCAAGCCGGTAAAAGCTGCGGAGCCGAAACCTGAAGCGGCGCCCAAGCCCGCGGCGGCACCCAAGCTCGCTCCTAAGGAAGAAAAGGCTCCCCCGGCTGTAAAACCCGCTGCTGCCGCAGCATTGGAAGAGGAAGAACTTATGGGACAATTGACCAAGGAAGATATTCAAGGTTTGAAAGAGATGGTAGGAGTGTTCAGGGCCGTCAAGAACCTGGCCTCCGGGCTGGGATCTCTGGTTTCCGGCCAGGTTCCTGCCGCAACCCCGGCAGCTGCTCCCGCAGCTCCGGCCGTCGCCGCTCCTCCCCCCAAGAAGAAGGAAATTCCCCCGGCCGACTGGACAAAACACACCATCGACTCGGTTTCACTGGAAGGCCTTAAGAGGGCCGACGAGCTGGGCCACACGACCGCGTTCCATCGCTCTCGGACTATGACCGCCTGCCCCATTGGGAAAGGGGGAACATGCTGCAAGATCTGCAATATGGGTCCGTGTAGGGTGCTTCCTCCCAAGGGCAAAACGGAAACGCCGGAAGAACGCAAGAAGAGATGCGGCCTCTGCGGCGCAACCCCCGAAACCATCGCGGCTCGTAACTTCGCACGGATGGTTGCGGCAGGCGCGGCGGCGCACAGCGATCACGGACGCCATGTGGCTCATACCTTCCTCCATGCCGCAAAAGGCGAACTCCCCGACTACCAGATCAAGGACATTCCCAAACTACTCGCTATCGCGATGGATTTCGGCATCGAGACCGAAGGAAGGGAAATCAAAGAAATCGCCATAGAAGTCGGCGAGAAAGCTTTAGCCCAGTACGGCCAACAGGACGGCGAAATACAGTTTGTCAAACGAGCTCCGTTAAAGCGCCAGGAGATCTGGAGAAAAGAAGGAGTGATCCCCGCAGGCATCGATCGACCCGTGGTGGAGGTCATGCACATGACCCACATGGGAGTCAATCAGGAAATGGAACACATCATCCGCTTGGCCACGAAATGCGCTATCGCGGATGGTTGGGGCGGGTCCATGATCGCCACGGATCTTTCGGACATTCTGTACGGGACGCCCGTACCGATTCTCGGCAAGGTCAACCTCGGATGCATGAAGGAAGACACGGTCAACATCATTGTTCACGGTCACGAGCCGTCATTGTCCGAAATCATCGTCCAGGCGGTTCAGGACCCGGAGATGATAGCGTATGCCCAGAGCAAGGGAGCGACGGGCGGAATCAGCCTGGGAGGCATCTGCTGTACCTCCAACGAGATCCTGATGCGTCACGGGATTCCTGTAGCGGGCAACTATCTGCAGCAGGAGCTGGCGATCATCACCGGCGCTCTCGAGACCATGGTAGTGGATGTCCAGTGCATCATGCAGGGCGTCGCGGAACTGGCCAAGTGCTTCCACACTCAAATTGTGACGACAAGCCCCATCGCGAAGATGCAGGGAGCCTACAAACACTATGCGTATGATGAGCGTTATGGGCTTGAAACCGCCAAGGCAATCGTGCGCGACGCGATCGACAACTTCCCGAACCGCGACAAGGGGAAGGTCTCTATCCCGAGTGAACAGCAAGACATGGTGGTCGGATTCAGCCATGAAACCATCAACTATATGCTCGGCGGCATGTTCCGGGCAAGCTATCGACCGCTCAACGACAACATCATCAACGGCCGCATTCGAGGCCTGGCGGGGATCGTGGGATGCGGAAATGCCCGTGTCAGCCAGGATTACCTCCACGTCGAACTGGCCAAGGAGCTGATAAAGAACGACGTGCTCGTGTTGACGACCGGATGCGCGGCCATTGCCTTGGGCAAGGCGGGCCTACTTACTCCGGAGGCTGCCCGAAAGTACGGAGGGGAGGGCATTGCAGAGGTGTGCGAGACCGTCGGCATTCCCCCGGTGCTCCACATGGGCTCGTGTGTTGATAACTCCAGGATCCTCATGGCGGCCACCGCGGTTGTTCGGGACGGCGGTTTGGGCGATGACATCTCGGAAATCCCCGCTGTCGGCGTGGCACCGGAGTGGATGAGCGAAAAAGCCATTTCCATCGGCCAGTACTTCGTAGCGTCAGGGGTATACGTCCTCCTCGGGGTCGGATTCCCCACTATCAATGAGGACGTCTGCACCAACTATCTCTTCAAGGACATCGAGAAGACATACGGCGGTCGTTGGGACTTCGTCGAGAAGGATCCGTACGAGATGGCCAAACGGTGTCTTGCCCGGATCGACGCGGCTCGGTCTGCACTGGGTATCGACAAGGCAAGAGAAAGAGTGCTCATGGACATGGCCATGAGGAGAGAAATAGCCGGATAAGACGTGAGTATCGGCATCAAACCCCGGGGGGGAGGAACACCATCCTCTCCCCGCTGAACTGCAATAAGGCTTCCACAGGAGGAAATAAACAGTGTCCAAGATCGTAGCAGCAAACGTAATATCCGGCGCTCACAAGGTCTATGAAAAGGCCCGCAAGAAATACGAGCAAGCCGTAAAGAAGTACGGAAAAAAGAAGGAAATCTCTTTCCCCAATACCGGCTACTACCTGCCCGTAATCTACGGCATCCTGGGCTTCCCGGTTCAGAACCTCGGAGATGCGGGCATAGTGCTCGATCGTTCCGAGCAGCTCATTCCCCCGCCTGTCCGAGAAAAGACGCCTCTGCCTTACCTCGGACCGGTACTGGACGCGGGTATGGCCAGTCTGTTCAACTACGAGATCATCGAGGCCATTCGATACCTCGAAGATCCGGACTTTTATCTTCCCGCGGAGGATCCCACAGACGAGAAGCTGTGGTTGGGGGCCGCCGACGACGTTATCCTCAGGAAACGCGGCGTTGAATTCGTGGACGGCACCGCGCCCGGATTCGCGGCCGTCGTGGGCTCCGCTCCGACCAAGGAAATCGCGGCGGAAATGGCGTTGGAGCTTCAGAAGAAGAACCTGTACGTCTTCATGGCCGCGCAGCACAACGGCACGACGTTTTCCCAACAGCTCGTCGACGCCGGCGTGCAGATCGGCTGGCCTACGCGTCTCGTCCCCTTCGGCCCGGACATCTCCTCGGCGATCTTTGCAGTGGGGTTCGCGACCCGCGCCGCGCTGAGCTTCGGTGGAATCGAGCCGGGCGACTTTCGCAAGGTCCTGATCTATAACAAGGACCGTGTCTTTGCGTTCGTGCTGGCCCTGGGAGATGTTTCGGACGAGTGGTATGCCGCCGCGGCAGGCGTCATCAACTACGGTTTTCCCACCATAGCGGACACGCCGATCCCGCAAATACTCCCCACGGGTGTGTGCACGTACGAGCACGTGGTGTCGAACATTCCGCACAACGAGATCGTCTCCAAGGCCATTGAAGTCCGCGGACTCAAGGTTACCGTCACCGAAGTGCCGGTTCCTGTGGCATACGGTCCCGCGTTCGAGGGCGAGCGGATCCGCGGAGACGATATCTTCATGGAGGCGGGCGGCGGCAAGACTCAGGCCGTCGAGCTCACCGTCATGAAAGATATGAACGAGGTGGAGGATGGCAAGGTAGAGGTTTTCGGACCCGACATGAAAGACATCCAGCCCGGAACGAGAGTGCCGCTGGGTATACTCGTAGAGGTGGCGGGCCGCAAGATGCAGAGCGACTTCGAGCCCATCCTGGAGCGTCAGATTCACCACCTGATCAACTATGCTCAGGGCCTGATGCACATCGGACAGAGGGACATTGCGTGGGTCCGCATCGGAAAGGGTGCAATCGACAAAGGTTTTACCCTGGGCCACATCGGTTCCATTCTGCACGCCAAATTCCATCAGGACTTCGGATCGGTACTCGACAAGGTTCAGGTGAAGATATTCACCGACCAGGCGGATGTGGACAAGCTTTTGGCACAGGCCAAGGAGGTCTACACGAAGAGAGACGCCCGTGTGGAAGGCATGACCGATGAAGACGAGGCGACCTTCTACTCCTGCACGCTTTGCCAGAGTTTTGCACCGTCCCACGTCTGCGTAGTCACGCCCGAGCGTACCGGCCTCTGCGGCGCGTACAACTGGCTCGACTGCAAAGCGTCATTCGAGATCAACCCCACCGGTCCGAACCAGCCGATCGAAAAAGGGAAAGTCCTCGATGAGCGGCTCGGTCAATGGGAGGGCGTCAACGCCTTCGTGCAGCAGGCATCCCGTGGCAAGGTCGAGAAGTACAACGCCTATTCGATCATGGAAGACCCCATGACCTCCTGCGGGTGCTTCGAGTGCATCGCCGCGGTCCTTCCCGTGGCCAATGGAGTCATGAGCGTCGATCGAGACTACAAAGGCCCCACGCCGTGCGGGATGAAGTTCACGACCCTGGCGGGCAGTGCCGGAGGCGGCAACATTACGCCTGGATTCGTCGGTCACAGCAAGCTCTATATCGGCTCGAAGAAATTCATCTCGGCCGAAGGAGGCATCAAGCGGCTGGTATGGCTGCCGAAGGCTCTCAAAGAGATGCTCCGAGACAAGATCAACGAGCGGGGCGAGGAACTGGGCGTTTCAAATCTTGCCGACAAGATCGCGGACGAGAGCGTCGGTGTGACGGAAGACGAGATCTATCCCTTCCTCGAAGAGAAAGGTCATCCCGCGGTGACCATGGATCCGATCGTCGGTTGATGCCGCACGGCCGGACATATCCGCGCTCTAACGCTTCAAGGGGGCCCTTTCCCCAGGGCCCCCTTGATACCTAACGTCAGTGGACCCTACCAGACATACTCGTTGGGGATTTTGCCTCGACAAGGAGGTTGTAATCTATGGCGCTTTCCGGAATTCAGATATTCAAAATGATGCCCAAGAAGAACTGCGCGGAATGTGGCGTTCCCACGTGCCTCGCTTTCGCGATGAACCTGGCTGCGGGCAAGGCCGAGCTTGATCAATGCCCGTACGTGTCGGACGAGGCGCGTGAGAAACTGGCTTCCGCTTCGGCACCTCCGATCCGGACGGTACAGATTGGTGCCGGAGACAACGCGGTGAAAGCCGGAGGAGAAACGGTTCTTTTCAGGCATGAAAAAACCTTTAACAATCCCACGGCCCTGGGTTGCCTCGTGGCCGCGTCCGAAGACGACGCGACCATTGATGAAAAACTCAAGGCCTTTAAGGAACTCAGCTACGAGCGAGTCGGCTTGACGCTCAAGGCCGAGCTCGTCGCAGTAAAGGACGGGGGCGATCCCGGCCGCTTTGCTCAAGTTGCGAAGAAAGCATCGGATGCCGGTGCGGCACTCGTCTTGATGAGCGACAATGTGGACACTCTCAAAGCCGCATTGGCCGAAGTCGGCACACAGAAGCCTCTTCTTTACGCGGCCACGGCCGCGAATCTGGACGACGTGTCCGCGTTGGCCAAGGAGTTTGATTGCCCGTTGACCGTAAAGGCCGACAAAGTGGGTGATGTGGCTCGACTCAGCGCAAAATTGGTCGAAAAGGGCCACAAGGATATCGTGCTCGATTCCGGTTCACGCAAGATGTCCGAACTTATCCGCGATCAGGTGTTGATACGACGACTGGCCCTCGAGAAGCTCTATCGGCCCCTGGGATTCCCGACCATCGTGTTTCCCTGTGAGATGGCGGACAATCCGGTGGATGAGGCCATAACCGCGGGAACCTTCATTTCCAAGTACGGCGGCATCGCGATCCTGAGCGACTTCAGAGGAGAAGTGCTGTTCCCACTGCTGCTGCAGCGGCTGAACATATTCACGGATCCTCAGAGGCCCATGACCACCGAGCAGGGGATCTACCCCATCGGGACGCCGGGAGACGATTCGCCGATTCTGATTACGAGCAATTTTTCCCTTACGTACTTCATCGTATCGGGAGAGGTTGAGTCCAGCCGTGTACCTTCATGGCTGCTGGTGCTCAACACCGACGGTCTATCCGTTCTTACCGCGTGGGCCGCGGGCAAGTTCGTCGGCGACTTGATCGGCCCGTTTGTCAAGAAATCCGGGATCGAAGAGAAAACGAAGACGAGAAAGCTCATCATACCCGGCGCGGCGGCGATTATCAGCGGAGACCTGGAGGAAGAGCTGCCCGATTGGGAAATCGCAATCGGCCCCAGGGAAGGTGCGCATATTCCGGCCTACCTTCGTCAGAACTACGCGTAACCGATACCATGTTCCAACAGTAATGCCTGCCTACGGGGACGAGAGAATCGCTCTTCCCCGCAGGCTTGCTTACCGACGGATATTGGTTTTCACGGATGCTCCGGCGCCATAGTAAGATACGGCATGCGAGAATTCTCGTGAATCCCGTGCGACGCGGGATTCGGTAGTAAGCACAACGGCGGAACGGCCGGTACACGTCGAGCCCATGCTCACAACATGCGCGTGTGTGCGTAGGTGCCGTGCCGCGTATTACCCTTTGATCCATGGCAGGACTATGGTATCTTGCCTTGTTATGTAGTTGCGTTCCGCGTCGGAACAGGAGCCAAATCAGGAGGTACAGTCAATGATTAACGTGGTGGCTGAAAACATAAATATCATGTCCAAGTACACCGGCACCGCGATGAGGGAGAAGGATCCCAAGCCGATCCAGGAATGGGCGGAGAAGCTCACGGAAAAAGGTGCGGATCTGCTCGATCTGAACTTGGGACCGGCTCGCAAAGGCGGTCCGGAAATGATGCAATGGCTTGTAAAGACCGTTCAGGAAGTGACCGACCTTCCGCTCTTCCTCGACACGACCAACAATGAAGCCATTGAAGCAGGCCTTCAGGTCTATCAGATAAAAGGCGGACCCGCGGTCATTAACTCCATCATGGCCACACCCGAGCGTATGGCCCTCCAATTACCGCTCGTCACCAAATACAACTGTGACATGGTGGGTCTGATGTGGGGTCCCGACGGAATACCTAGGGACGAAAACGAGCGCACCATACTTCTGGACAGCATGATGACGCAGGCTGCCGAACATGGGATTTCCCTGGAGAGGATCTGGTTCGACCCCATCGTGGTCCCGGTTTCGTCCCAGCAACAGGAGCTCCAGGGATGCACGACCTTTATGCAGTGGCTCCCCGACCTGGCTCCCGGATGCAAATCCACCTGCGGCCTTTCCAACGTGTCAAACGGGTCTCCGGATGACCTCCGGGACATACTTAACCAGGTGTATCTGTGCATGCTCAAGAAATGCGGCATTACATCGGCCATCCTGGACGGTTTCGATGAAGAGATCGTGAAGATTGCACATGACCAGTCCATGGAGCTTGAAACACTGGTGGGTCGCGTTATGGACGGCGATGAGGTCGATACCTCCGGAATGGACAAGAAAGAGGTGGATTACGTGAAAACCGCCAAACTGCTCTTGGGCCATTCCCTATACTCTCACTCCTGGCTTGAGGTCTGACTCCTGGAAGTCGGATTCCGTCACCCGGTCGCAGAACATCTCAACCGTGCCGGCAGGGAGAGGCGAACGGCCTTCCTCCCTGCCTCGCCGTTATTCCTCAAGGTTGCCCGCACGGGAATACGGATAGGATATTGTACCGTTCCTCCGGCGACGTCGTCATTTGTCGCCGCTTGGCGGCTCTTCGCGTTGTTTGGGCGACTCCTGAAGCCCGGATCCGGAGTACGTGGGAGCAGTCGGCGGGTCACCGCACAAGGCCGGTTGAAGGTCCACGTGAAACGGGAGCTGAATCAACCGCTGCATCGAATCCTGAAGAACCTCTGATTTGGTCATGCCGGTGAGATAGCGCGGACCTTCCTCGGTCGCGGATTCGGATTCGGATACGGCTTCGGCCCAACAAATTTCCACGAGGAAGTCCCTTTCCGTACCGGGATTTTTGGCCCAACGAGCAAACGCCTCATCCAATCCCTCGGCGGCTCTCCATTCCGGGAGCCGCGAGATTCCGGGTCCCCTCCGGCTGGAGTAAGCCGAGGCCGCCGACCCCGTCGCTTTTTCCGCCACGAGGCTGCAAAACACAAAAGCGGACTGAAACCGAGTCACTCCCAGTAGTTTCCTCGCCCATTCGCCGAAGTACACACCACTCAGAATAAGCGCCAATGCAAGGATTACCTCGAGGACATAGTCAAGGAGATGGAGCGATAAGAAATTGGTGAAGTAGATCGACGAGACTTCAGGGCTGAAATGGGTCAGTCTGGAAAACCCCGCGGACAACAACAACGGAATCAAGGGCAGGCAAAAGTATCCTGCGGGCCTTGCCGGTGACGGCATCCCCTTCGGGTTGCTCTCGATAAGAGTTCCCTTGATGACGGGATTGTCCGCCCGCTCAACGCGGTAAGGACTATTCCGCGCCGGGCCTTGGGCACTCAAGAGCCTGCAGCCTTCTTCCAGAAGTGCAAAGAACACGTGTGGATCGCCCCTGCCGCATACCGGCATCGTCTCACAATGGCGGGCATATTCCCTCCGCCTGTAGGGAATGAGACTCGCCGCGATGAGCAGGTTCGCAATGATGAGAAGAGCCAAGACAAGATAAAGCGGATAGCCCGATGGGACCGCCAACCGAATTTCCCATTGCAGATGGTTGTGTGCCAGTACCGGGACCATTCCAAGCACATAGAGTATCAAAGCGATGAAAGCCCCAAGCAAGACCATCTTGCCGATGGAGACGAGCACTCGGCGAAACATCTCGTACGTTATGGGGCTGATCAAACGGGCTCTTGGAAGAACTCCGGCCGTTATACGGATGGGCAGAGACATACTCCGCCAATAAAGCGACTGTGCCGACCGCAGGGATTCGGCAACGACTTCCGGTTTCTCCAGGTCCGGGGCGTGAGGAGGTTTCTTGCGGCTCTCAAACGCCTCGCCGAGCCCGCTCAGAGTCCACAGCACCCCCATGATCACCGCGCAGGCCGATCCGACGGTGTTCACAAACGTTTTGAAAATGAGGGGGAAGGAATGGAGGAGGATCTGGGAGAGATTTTCCGGGAGTTTCAGAGGAAAGTAATCCGACAACTCATGATATAAGAGCTGAAGTCTCTCGATCCCGTTCCAGCCGACGATCACTCCCGACACAAGGAACACGCCGCCGACAAGAAACTCCGCGTTCGTCACGAAGGAGAGTCTCCGGAGGATTCTCTTTGCTTTTTCCATGCTCTATGTCTTGCCCGCACAGTCGCATTTGTGTCAAGCGAAAAGAACTTCATGTTGCGCCATGCACTCGATTGTGCTAGAGTTTGTGCCGTTGAAAACGAGCCGCGTTTTGAACCTATCCCGTTCCAAGAATACGAAAGCCGCCCGTAAGAAGAACTAGAGGTGAAAAGGAGTGTACCGTGAGTACCCGGCGAGCTGTCGTCTTACTTTCTGCAGGATTCCTGGTAAGCCTGTTCCTACCCCCGATCTACGCGTTGGATAATTCAGGCAAGATCAAGTCCGACCTGGACAAGGCGTCTTCAAACCTCGTGGGAACCTGGGAAATAGTAATGACAAAAGAGCCGGGGAAGCCCTACCGATCGGGCTACAAGGGAAGACCCTTCGTAACCAAAGGAGCCAATGCCTTCACGCTCATCATGGAGTACCGCAAGGACGGTACCTTTCGGAGACTGAGCAGAATCGGCGGCGAGGAGACCGAGCAGAAAGGTCGCTGGAAACTTTCCGGCCATGAGCTGCGGCACCGATGCAATGGATCCAAGGCCGACGAGGTAGTGTACGTCAGATTCGACGAGCCCAACCGGTACACGTCCATCGAAGTGTACGAGGAGTCGCCGAACCCGGGCCTCTTCGTTCAGTTCAGTCGGATCAAGTAATTCGCACAAACCAGATTTCTTAGTCTCCGTGGCATGAATACGGTCGCGCATTCCGGTGGACGCTCGGTCGCGTCCCGTCCCGCGTAGAACGCGGGATGCCGGGCGCTCTAGAAGCAGAAACCGGCAGGGATGCCGGCGCTACCAAAACATGGATAATTGCCGTCAATTCGACACCCTGCTTAGGAAATCCCCACTATGTCCCGGCCTGAAGCAACAGCGTCGTTGCGGTAAGACCGAAGATCACGTTGGCAGCCCACGCCGCCGTAAAGGCGGGAATATATCCGCCGTGTCCCAGAGCCATAAACGCGGTATGGACTACATAGTAACCAAAGGCCACCACCAGTGAAAAGGCCATTCCAACGGCAATGCCCCCTGCCCGGGGACTCACCCTGATGGCGAATGGCACGCTGAGAGCCGCCATGATCAGGCAGATGAACGGAAATGCGATCTTCTCGTGCCAATCGACGAGGTATCGGTCCGGCCTCTGGCCTTCCTGCTCGAGCTGATTGATGTACTCACCCAGTTGAGTAAGGTTCATTTCCTTCGCGAGCCGTTCACCTCTTTGGAAGTCTTCGGGAGTGCTCTTCAACGGTGCCGTCATTGAAGGAACCGTCTCGACGACGTATTGACCGTCCGGCGTCCGAACGGTTCTATTCACGCCGTAGAATATCCAATGGTCGGTCCACCACTTGGCCTTGTCCGCGAAAAGGCGCTGAAGGAAGTTGTAATCGCCGTTCCAAACCACCATGGATACGTGTTCCATGGTATTGTTCGCCGGGTCGAATTCTCCTATGTGGGTGATGGAATCGGGCGAACGCAGCCATACCTCATTCCTCTTAAAGAACGTCGTGTCCCTCTTCCCCTCGATCTCGCGCTGAATCTCCTCACTTCTGCCGTTGGACCAGGGAATGACGGATTCATTGGCGACGAACATGACGATGCCGGCGGCAAAGCCTATGATCAAGACCGGTCGAGCAATGCTCAGAGCGTCTACGCCGTTGGCCTGCATGGCGATAAGTTCCGATCGACGCGCCATCATGAGGAGCGAAAGCATTCCCCCAAGCAGGATTCCGAGCGGCAGGGCAAAAAACAGGTACCCCGGTATCTTGACCAGAAAGTACCGGGTCATTGCCCAAGCTCCGGGGTCGTAGCGGAAATACAGCTTGATCTTGTCGGTCAACTCCACCAGGAGGAAGATGAGGATCAATCCCATGATGCAGATGGCGAAGACTTTCAGGAACTCCACGGTTATATATCGGTCGATGATTCTCACGGTCGTGGTGGTATGCTCCCTCTCGTACCGGGCAACACCCGGCGCGTAGACAATGGGCGTGCAACGAACGTATGTATCGGACTAGGAGGACCGTGCCTCCAAGAGCCAGGGGTTGTTCAGCAAATACCGGACCGTGCGTCGAATGCCCTGTTCTATGGATACCTGCGGGTCGAACCCTGCCTGCCGGACCTTTGAAACGTCCAAATGAACAAAGGGACTGTCTCCCAACCAACCGCGCGGCCCTCCGGTAAATCGGAACGACACGTCCGTCAGGCCCATCTCGCTGCACACGATGGATGCCAGGTCGCGAACGTTCATATATTCCAGATGGCCGAGATTGAGTACGTTCTTATGACCAACAATACGCTCTCTGGCGAGGAAGATCCCGCGAATGCCGTCCTCCACGTACAAGTACGATTTCTTCTGGTTCCCGTCGCCGAGGATTTCCAGGTGGTTGGGATCGCTCCTCAATTTGTTGACGAAATCATACACGACTCCGTGTGAATACCGTTCACCGATCCATGATACGAACCGAAAGACGTAACTCCGTATACCGAAGTACTCGCCGTACGCCTGAATCATGGCTTCCGCGGCCAATTTGGACGCGCCGTAGAGCGACGTCTGAGTCGGAGCGTACTCCTCCGGAGTGGGGAATCTATCCGGCTCGCCGTAAACAGTTGCGGAGCTGGTGAACACAATCTCCGAAACCTCCACGGTCCTCATGGCTTCCAGGACTCGGTGCGTACCCAAGATGTTCTGTTCCAGGTCGACACGAGTATCGCCGCGACCGCCCCTCACATCCGCGTTGGCCGCCAGGTGAAAAACCGTGGACGTCCCTTCCATTGCCCGGGTCAGAGTTCCGGCATCCAGGATGTCGCCTCTTATCAGCTGGATCCGACCTTCGCTCAGTCCCTGTTCAAGGTGGCGCAGGAAACCCGATGACAAATTGTCGTAGACTACTACCTCGTAGTTTCTGCGGAGTAGTTCGTCAACAACGTGACTGCCGATGAACCCGGCACCTCCGGTTACAAGTGCTTTCATTCTCGATCACTTTGGCCTGCGGTTTGCGCACCCGCGGCCGGCCTCGTCCGGGGTTCGACGCCGAGGAATCGTCCGAGCCTCGACAACCTCGTCCACAATGTACCGCGGTCGGTCCCGCGCCTCTTCGTACGTCCGCAGGACATATTCTCCAATAATTCCCAGCGCCGTGAGTGTGAGGGCCGATATACACAAAGAGAGAAGACCCAACAGCAGGATAGGCCACTGGGATGAGAATCCCTTCAGGAGACCCGATACGATCCACACCAAGGTTCCGGCAAGGGCCAACGCCGACAGGGCCGATCCCATGAGGAAGACCATGCGTACCGGGACCCTCGAAAAGGGAATGATTCCGTCCAGAGCTATGTTGACGGCACCGCGAAGCGGGATCTGCGTCTTCCCGGCGAGCCGCGGCTCGCGATCGAAGGTAACCACAGTCGTGGAGAAGCCTACGGCAGCCGTTATTCCGCGCAAGAACCCATGGCGTTCGCGAAAACGACATATCTCGCGCACGACGCGGGCGTCGAGCATTCGGAAATCACCGCTATTCTCGGGGACATGGACCTCAGAGAAACGATTCAAGATCTTGTAGAACAGCTCGGCTGATTTCAGATACAAATAATGCTCTCCCCTTCGCGATCTACGTTGTGCGATGACGACTTCAAATCCCTGGAGCCATTTATCGACCATAGCTTCGATGAGCTCGGGAGGATCTTGAAGATCGACGTCAATGATGACGCAGGCGTCGCCTGTCGAGTACTCGAGCCCGGCGAGAAGAGAAAGAGGTTTTCCGAACCTTCGGGAGAAGTGTATCAATCGTATGGGATATCCATTGTCCATCAACTTCAGGATTGCTTCTCGCGTGCCGTCGGTGCTTGGATCCAGAGCGAACACAAGCTCCCATTTGCAGCCCAAGCGAGAGAAAACCCGCTCGATTCGCTCGACAAAAACCGGGACGTTCTCCTTTTCGTTGTACAATGGCACCACAACGCTGATTACCGACGAATCGAGCGTCTTCGATCCTGTCAAATGCCCTCTCCTGACGTCAACCTTCTCGACATGGGATCGGGGACCGCGCAGAAAGGTTTACTCTGCACTCGATCCATCCCGGATGCTCCATTGGCATGATGCATGAAGGAGCGGCGTCTTGCTTACCTCGCGGAGATAAGTGTACGACGGGAATCCGGGGATCCGGGTTTCAATGTGGGACGATCCGATCCCCATACACGGTGCTCGGAAACGGCCGGCCCCCGGTGCCATGAAGATCCGACGAAGCACGCCGGGTACCATCTTGGGACGGCGACTCCGCGAAAAGTTCGCCTGCCTCTGGTACATTCATCGTGCGTATGGCTCCGGAAAACCCGCTCCAAAAACCCCTAACAGAATGGCGCCCAAGCTTCAAGAAAAATGAGATGGTATCAGGGCATCGACTTTCATTTCCTTCCCTTTCGCGGGCGTTTGACGTATAATATGAAAAACTACGGAGAAAATCCGGACAGTGGAGTCCCTGCCACGTCGCCGAGCGAGCGTTGAGGGAGCGAGAGCGTAAGGAAGGGATGCGTCATGAGAAATGCCGTGAATACGTGGCGGACTTCCGCAACCGTCTGCCGTAGGGGGCTCATTGACCGGGACGCATGGCGCTTTCCGTATGAGATGTAGTGTTTGATATTTGAACTTGTGGAAGAGGAGTTATGACAAACATTCAGGTTGAAGATCTCAGTGTCGTCAAAAAGAAGATCACGTTCGAGGTGCCCGAGGAAACGATGACGAGTCTGTTGGACGCGGAGTATCGGGATCTCAAGCGAAACGTTCAGATCAAGGGATTTCGTAAGGGCAAGGTACCCTTGAATATCCTGCGCAGTTACTTCAAGTCCAAGGTGGAAGCGGACGTCGTCCGTAAAGCCATCGACGAAACCTTTGAGCCGGCACTGGATGAAAAAAAGATTATGCCTGTCTCGGTGATCCGAATAGAACCGGAAACCTTTGAAAGTGGTAAGCCTTTCAAGTATACGGCCGAGATCGAGGTGACCCCGCCGATCGAGGTAAAGGGTTACAAGGGGTTGAAACTCAACAGAACCGTTCGCACATTAGACGAACGGCAGGTTGACGAACGTCTCGAACGCTTACGTGAAACCGTTGCAAGCCTTGATCCGATCCCGGAGGACAGAGGCGTTCAACCGGGGGATCATCTTGTAGCGGACATCAAGGCATCGGTGGACGGTCAGCCCATATCTTCACTGACCGTAACCGACTACCATCTGGAGCTGGGACGAGACTTCTATCTTCCCGGGTTTGACTCCAAGCTGGAGGGCATCAAACCGGATGAGACGAACTTGATCGCCTTGGATCTCCCGGACACCTTTCCCCGGAAAGATATGGCCGGTAAGACTGCCGAGATCGAAGTGGTCATCAAGCAAGCCAAGGTCCGTGTACTGCCGGAGCTTGATGATGATTTCGCCAAAGATCTGGGTGAGTACGAGACGATCGAACAGGTCAAGGAGGACATCAGGCGGGACATACGGGAGATGCTTGAGAATGAGACGATGAAGGAATTGAGAAATCAGATCGTCGATGGGCTCATTGAACTCAACGAAATCGAAGTTCCCGAATCCATGGTCGACCATCAGATAGACGCGCGCATCGACCAATCCATGAGGAGCTTGGCGGCCCAGGGCATCGATATCAAGAGGCTTCCTCCGCCGAGTCAGGAGCAGCGCGATCAGATGCGTCCGCAGTCTCTGAGGACCGTACAGGCGGGCCTGTTGCTCAAAGCCGTCGGCGAGCAGGAACACATAGAAGTTTCCGACGACGAGCTTGACGAAGGGATAAAAAAGAGGGCAAATGCCTTCGGTTTGTCGCCCGACCTCTTGAAAGATCGTTGGGCGGAGAACAATATGTTAGAAGAGTTTCGTGCCTCGCTGATCGAGGACAAGATCTATGAACTCATAGAGGCGCACGCGGAGATAACGGACCGGGAAGCGCCTGCGAAGGACGACTCAACGGAAGAACAATCAGGGAGTGAGTAAATTTTATGCTGGTACCGATAGTTGTAGAACAAACGAGTCGTGGTGAAAGGTCGTATGATATCTATTCCAGGCTCCTCAAGGAACGGATCATTTTTCTGGGAACCGGAATAGACGACACCGTGGCGAACCTGGTGATCGCTCAGCTCCTTTTCCTCGAGAGCGAGGAACCGGAGAAGGACATCAACTTCTATATCAATTCGCCGGGAGGCGTAGTGACCTCGGGATTGGCGATTTATGACACGATGCAGTACATCAAACCGGACGTACAAACGATTTGTATCGGACAGGCTGCAAGCATGGGAGCACTCTTGCTGGCGGCCGGAACGAAAGGGAAGCGCTTCGCCCTCCCTCATGCACGCATCCTGATTCATCAGCCAATGGGCGGCTTTCAGGGGCAAGCCACGGACATAGAGATTCACGCGAGAGAGATCCTGAGAATGCGGTCGGAATTGAACCGGATACTCGTGAAACACACGGGACAGCCGCAGGAAAGGATCGAGACGGACACTGAACGAGACTACTTCATGAATGGAAGCGAGGCGACCTCCTACGGCATCGTGGACAAGGTGATCACTCGACGGGAGATCACTCAGGAGGCGAAGTAATAGGAACCCTCTCCGGGACGTGTCCCGGTGAGACCAGCCTGGGATATCAGCGGTCTGCCTGCGAAGACCGAGGCTCAAGGAGGAATTCATGGCGGGCAGAAAAGGGAATTTTTCATCTCTTTATTGTTCCTTTTGCGGCAAGAGTCAGGACGAGGTACGTAAGTTAATTGCGGGACCGACGGTGTACATCTGCGACGAGTGCATTGAGCTGTGCAACGAAATAATAGCGGAAGAATACGAAAAAGAAGAGATGGGGAGGGCGAGATCGAAAGTACCCAAGCCGTCGGAAATTAAGAAAGCTCTCGACGAGTATGTGATCGGCCAGGAAAAGGCGAAGAAGATTCTTTCCGTGGCCGTACATAATCATTACAAGCGAATCGAGTCCAAACCGGATCTGGACGGGGTGGAACTTCAGAAGAGCAACATCCTGTTGATTGGACCGACTGGTTCCGGGAAGACTCTGCTGGCTCAAACGCTGGCGAGAATCCTCAACGTACCCTTCGCGATTGCCGATGCCACGACCCTGACCGAGGCGGGTTACGTTGGAGAGGACGTTGAGAACATCATCCTGACTCTGCTTCAGAATGCCGACTACGACATCTCTCGAGCCTGTCGCGGCATCGTGTACATTGATGAGATCGACAAGATTTCGCGAAAGACCGAGAATCCCAGTATCACGAGGGATGTTTCCGGAGAAGGAGTGCAGCAGGCTCTGTTGAAGATCGTGGAAGGGACCATGGCCAATGTGCCTCCCAAGGGCGGCCGAAAACACCCGCAACAGGAATTTCTCCAGGTCGATACGACCAACATCCTGTTCCTCTGCGGCGGAGCTTTCGTTGGACTGGACAAGGTCGTTCAGCAGCGTCTGAATATGAAATCCATGGGCTTCAACGCGGAGATCGGCGGATCCAGAGGTGACGACGAAGCCAACGTCATGGAGTTCGTCCAACCGGAGGATCTTATTCACTATGGCCTGATCCCCGAATTCGTCGGGCGTCTGCCCGTTACGGCAAACTTGCACGAACTGGACGAGGATGCCTTGGTGAGAATCCTCCTGGAACCCAAGAACGCTCTGGTGAAACAGTACAAGAAGCTCTTCGGTTTCGAGCACGTCAAACTGCGATTCACGGATGAATCGCTCCGTGCGGTGGCCGGCCAGGCCCTGAAACGAAAAACGGGAGCACGAGGCCTAAGGTCCATATTGGAAGCGGCAATGCTCGAGATTATGTACGAGCTGCCCGAGTTCAAGAGTCTTCAAGAGGTTATCGTGAACGAAGAAGTCATTCTGGAAGGCCAGGATTGCATCCTGGTGTTCGAGAAAGAGGCTGAGTCGGCTTCACTGTCGTAAGGAGTCGTACACGTTCACCGTTATCCAGGCGTGAATGAACCGGCATGACCCTGACGATCCCATCGGCGATCGGGTCGGGTCGTCCGGCGGAAATTAACTTTGCGTGAGCATGGATGGAAAACTTTCGAACCGAGAACCGGGCCTGCTTTGCATCAGTGTCCGGCGGATTTCGGGTCGAAATCGGAGTGACGGGGAAGTCCGGCGATGTTTTTTGCAAAGAAGGAAGATAATCCTTCCTCAGAAACCGTGGTGCTGCCGCTTCTGCCTCTCAGAGACATAGTGGTGTTTCCTCACATGGTAGTGCCTCTGTTTGTTGGAAGAGAACGTTCGATTAGGGCTCTTGAGTCTGCGATGAAGTCGGACAAGATGATATTCCTGGCATCGCAGAGGACGGCTCAACAGACCAATCCCACGGAAGAGGATATTCTTGAAGTCGGCACGTTGGGCCAAATCATTCAGATGCTGAAACTGCCCGACAACACCATCAAGGTGTTTGTCGAGGGCCGTAAGCGAGGTTTTATTCGCAATTTCCTGGAGAATGACCGATTCTTCAAGGTGGAGGTCCTGGTCCGAGAGGACGAGATATCTGAACGAGAAATAGAATTACAGGCTTTGGTACGCAGCCTGAAGATGGTTTTCGAAAATTACCTGACCCACAACAAGAAGATCGCGCAAGAATTCATTGCATCCGTCCGCTCCATGACGGACGCGGCCAGACTCTCGGATACGATCGCGGGACAGCTGAACCTCAAGATGGAGGATAAGCAGGACCTGCTTGAGCGTTCGTCCGTCAAGCAACGCATCGAGAAACTGCTCGAACTCATGCAGAGCGAGGTGGAGATTGCGGAGATAGAGAAGAAGATTCGGGAACGCGTCAAGAAGCAGATGGAGAAGAGCCAGAAAGAGTATTATCTCAACGAGCAGATGCGTGCCATCCAGAAAGAAATGGGGGACAAGGACGACTTCAAGAACGAGATTGCCGATCTGGAAGAGCAGCTCGCCAATAAGAAGTTACCCCCGGAGCCTGAGGCAAGGGTCCGCAAGGAAATACGAAAACTTAAACTCATGTCCCCCATGTCCGCGGAGGCCACCGTAGTGCGCAACTACGTGGACTGGTTCCTGGTGCTGCCCTGGACGGAAGCCTCGCAATCCGATCTCACCATTGACGATGCACAGCGAGTCCTCGATGAGGACCACTATGGGCTGAAAGAGGTGAAGGAAAGGATTATCGAATATCTTGCGGTCCAGAAGATCGTTGAAAAGACCAAGGGGCCGATTCTGTGCCTCGTCGGTCCGCCCGGCGTGGGCAAGACTTCTCTTGCCAAGTCCGTGGCGCGCGCGACGGGCAGGGAATTTGTTCGCATTTCCTTGGGCGGGGTACGGGACGAGGCGGAGATTAGGGGACATCGTCGCACGTACATCGGCGCGCTGCCGGGAAAGATCATCCAGAGCATGAAGAAGGTGGCGACGATCAACCCGGTAATGCTTCTGGACGAAGTGGACAAGATGAGCATGGATTTTCGCGGCGATCCTTCCGCTGCGCTCCTGGAGGCTTTGGATCCCGAGCAGAATCATGCGTTCAACGATCACTATCTGGATGTGGATTACGACCTGTCACAGGTCATGTTCATCACTACCGCCAATAC
Organism: Desulfomonilaceae bacterium; assembly: GCA_031082285.1. GTDB lineage: Bacteria > Desulfobacterota > Desulfomonilia > Desulfomonilales > Desulfomonilaceae > JAVHLK01. The sequence continues at coordinate 5,012 of JAVHLK010000026.1, read as the reverse complement.
GCTGCACGGCATCCCGGCACCTCTTCAGGACCGCATGGAGATCATTCGGCTTGCCGGCTACACGGAGCTGGAGAAACTCAGAATTGCCCAGCAATTTCTTGTTCCCAAGCAGCTGGAGGCCAACGGTCTTTCCGGAGAGGCGATCAGCTTCTCCAACGGCTCGGTTATTCGAATGATTCGACGCTACACCCGTGAGGCCGGTGTTCGCAACCTCGAACGGCAGATATCCAAAGTGTGTCGCAAGATAGTACGCAGGGTAGTGAGCGGCGATATACCGGGCGGGATTACCTTGGAGCCCGGCGACATGGGAAAATATCTGGGCGTTCCCAAATTTCGCTACGGCACCCGCGAAGAAGAACACAAGATCGGCGTGGCCACCGGTTTGGCTTGGACCGAATTCGGCGGTGAACTACTCGTCGTGGAAGTGGCGCTGATGCCCGGTTCCGGAAAGCTTACCGTCACGGGAAAACTGGGAGAGGTAATGCAGGAATCGGCTCAGGCGGCATTGAGTTATGTCCGGTCGCGAGCGTGGGGCCTCAACCTCAAAGGAGACTTTTACAACAAGATCGACATCCATATCCATGTTCCTGAAGGGGCAACCCCAAAAGACGGTCCTTCCGCGGGCATAACCATTACGTGTGCCCTTGTTTCGGCACTCACCAAGAAGCCTTTTCCTAATGACCTCGCAATGACGGGGGAGATTACCCTACGCGGTCGGGTGTTGCCCATCGGAGGACTCAAAGAAAAGCTCTTGGCAGCCAAGCGCGGCCTGATGTCACGGGTTATCATTCCCCGCGAAAATGAGAAGGAACTGAAGGAAGTGCCGAGACGAATCCGAAAGGGCCTTGAGATAGTCTCGGTGGATCACATGGATGAGGTACTTGGAATAATTTTCCCGGACATTGAACAGACGGTATTCCCGGGAGACTCGTTGGACGTCGAAGCTTCGTTTCATCTCAAGCAATGAAATCCGGAAGCGATTCCGGCCGACGTCGAATGGAACCAACGGGTCGGGTCTCGTTGGAAGAGAAATGACCCGACCCAAGAAAAGACAGTGGAACTCGTCAGAGAGACTAATAGTTAGCCGCCGTTGAAAGGACGAGTTTTTTTTTGCGAAGAGGGGGGAACCTTCGGCCAAGTGAGATATCTTATAAGAGAAGATAATAGGCCGAGAAGGAGCGACTTATGCTAAAGATGGAAGGCACTCGAGTCCGAATGACTCCCGAAAACATTCACAATATGCTTAAGCAGGGTCTTTCCTTTAAGGAAATAGCTGCACGTTGCGACGTTTTCGAAGACGCCATAGACGCTTCCCTAGTCCGTTGGCTCAACGAAGGACGCTGGCCCATTGAAGAAGACGACGTGGTCGCGGCATGAGAATCGATCGGATAGGACAGGAACGCCTCGCTTAGTCATCACCATGTTTCCCGTACACGATATCACATACATTCCAATGGAAAGCCGTCCCTGACGCCGGGGCCGGCTTTCCCTCGCCAAGCCCTACCCATCGGTCCCTCGAATCATACATTGGGAATGAACGCCTCCGGAGCGGGTCAATATCATCTCGCAGAATCGGTACGAGATTTCTTGGTTGATCAACCTCCCCCAACAGTATATAAATCGGATCGAGCGTATCGTTCCCAAGGGTCGAGGAGAAGCGCCCATGAAGATCATCAGACCCGGACGTCTTGGCGGAATCCTCGTCACAAGTATCCTGATCCTTGCGATGCAGGCGGCGTCGGCCCAGGAGCCCTTTCAATTGATACCCGAGGCGAGGTTCTTCACGGGTATGGAAAGGGGTTCCATGCTCGTGTCCGGAGAGACGCTCATCCCGGCAGGCGGCCGGCCCGGGTCCGGGACGAGAGTAGATGTGTCGTCAGGACTGGGCGTTGAATCCGGAGAGTCCTCCTCCATTATCTTCCACGGGCTTATTCTCGACAACCACGTGCTCAGTTTCGATTACCTGATGGCAATGCCCACGGGCGTAAAACGGATCGCACAATCCTTTCGATTTCAGAATAAGTCGTACCCCGCCGGGAGTCTTCTGGAAACACGTATTGATTTCAATTGGCTCAGTTGTTCTTACGGTTATCAAGTGCTCAAGGTGTCCTCATTCAGGCTGGCACCCCGCATCGGCATCCACTACGTCAATTGCGCAACAACAATAAACGGCGACTCCGAGGAAGCGGGGGTCATATCCAACACCAGAAGACTTGACGGGGTCTATCCCGTGCTGGGACTGGAGAGCCGCTTCCTGATGCCGCACGGAATTGATCTCAGTATGGAGGCGGAAGGAATTCACCTCATCACGCGGGGTTTTCTCACTATGTTCAAGGTGGGAGTCACATGGGAGACGTATCCGAATGTCGCCTTTTCCGCGGGGTTCTACAGCCGTTTGGTTCGGTACGTCGAGGACAATCAAGTACTCAACAATGAATGGACCTACAGTCTCACCGGCGCGACCCTGGGGGTGTTGTTCGGATTCTGACGCTCGGGAAGTCCCCCCGTCCTTCCTTCAAGCCCGGCCTGCGTAGCCCATGCCGTATGATTATCTGATACCGATTGATTCCTTGCCAATGCTCGAATCTGACCGAACCCTTGTGATGCGGGGCGTGTCCGCGGACACGGGCGTTGCCGACGCGGTCCGGGCGCTCCCGGCGGCAAAGGTCGCGTGTAATTGCTTCATTTTGCTCACTAATGCGGCATGATCGTGGAACACTTCCGGAAAGCATATCGCGTTGTACGTGATGTCCAGCGACGTGTACTCTTTCTTCTCCAAGTCGATGACGCGCTCGGAATTGTTGTAGTTCGGATCGTAAACCTTGATCGAGTTCTCCTCCGGTATCCATGCATACGCCAACACTGCGTGCAGCACCGCTCCCCTCGGACCCTTGTTCATCAGGAGAACGATGCGGGGTTCTCCGCACACGAGTCCGGTGACAAACCGACGGAAATACTCATTCTGATTCCGTACGTACTGGTTGCAGTAGTCCGCCTGGATCTTGATCAGGTTCTTACTATAGTAACCCTGCAGTTCCGAAGCGATGCGTTGCTGGCTCCGCTTGTCAAGGACCTTGCGAAGCGGGGGAGCATCCTGACGAGTCAGATAGTACCACCGAGCAAACGCGGTCATCGCGAAACACCATCCCGGAGAGTTCGATATGGAGAAGGCGTCTCTCGATACGTCGAAAGACGCGTGGCCGGAAATCGGTCCCATGAGGATCACGGCGGCGGACAAAGCGACGAGGGCGACAAACCCGGCTACCCTACCAGGCACCAAACCTTTCATACGTGTACCTCAAAAATATACAGTGAAGTGATATTATTATATCGTATGTTCCTGCATATTTCAAGAAATTCCACGTACGTCGTCGCGTTCGAGTTTCATATCGAAAGATAAGAAGATTTTGCTTATGAGGAGTGTGGAAAAGCGAGCAGACTTGTAATGTCAAATGATTATGTACTTACCGGGTGGGGCTCTTTCGTTTACATGGCGGAATTGTGCTACAATCGAAACAGCGTGCTCTCGCGCGGACCCGAGAAGCCGCTCTTGGGGTTGACCAAATGAATATCCAAGCTGAGGACTATAGGCGAATACTGGAGAACCTGTTCGAAGGCGTGTACGTAATTGACCGAGAACGCCGTGTCGTTTTCTGGAACAAAGCAGCCGAGCTGATTTCCGGATTTAGAAGCGATGAGGTAATCGGGAGTAGGTGCCGAGACAACGTCCTGTGCCACACAGACCTTGAGGGAAGAAGACTTTGCACTACGAATCTGTGCCCCGCCCTCAAGACCATCGAAAAGGGCCTGGAGCACGAGGGAGAAGTCTACCTCCACCACAAAGAGGGCCATCGTGTCCCGGTCATGACCAAGATTCTGCCGCTATTGGAAGCAAGCGGGAAGATTTTGGGCGCTGTAGAAGTGTTCACGGACTGTCGAGACATGAGAGAAATGAGACGCCGGGTGGAAGACCTTGAGAGGCTGGCTTATCTCGACGGCACCACGGGAATAGCCAACCGCAGATATGGGGAGATGCAGTTGGAGCGAGCCTTGTCGGAACTGAGGCTCCACGATTTATCTTTCGGGGTGTTCTTCATAGACATCGACAGATTCAAAGAAGTCAACGATACCTACGGACACGACGCCGGAGACGCCGCGTTGAAGATGGTGGCTCACACCCTACTCAACTCTTTGAGACCCGGCGATGTGATCTGCCGATGGGGCGGAGAAGAATTCATTGCGATTGCTCAGCGGATCGAGACGTCAGATTTGACGATGGTCGGTCAAAGAATGCGGTCTCTTGTAGAACAGTCTTTCATATACACCAACGACAGGCAACTGATCTGCACCATCTCTCTCGGGGCAACCATCGGAAGAAAAGAGGACACCGTGGACACTCTGATTCGCAGGGCGGATCGGCTGATGTACCAGAGCAAGAAAGCCGGAAGAAACCAGGTGACTTCGGACTAGGGGATCGTGCTGACCAGGGATGTATTTGGAGGTGGAACCTTGATGAGATGACCACTGCCGCGTCGCTTGAATCCCCCGCAGATCTTGAATCCCCGCGGGAAAGCCGAGGAGGCTGCTCAGGGCTCAATCCATGCTTCAGCATGAGTCCGTAATCATTCATGGCGGACTTCATCACATCTTGAACAAACTCTTACTGCTTAGGGTGCTCATCGTAATACCACCCTGTCGGCATTAGGGTCAACATGACGGCAGCGGACGGTCTTGCTGAAAAGTCCTTTCACAGCCGCATCCATCCCTCTCGGGGCGAAAATGGGTTCATCGAACTGCCTGGACATCCGGGGCCGGAAGCAGGAACCATAAGACGGAACACTCCCCGCTTACCCGGCAGCGTTTTCACGCACACCACGGCGATGTGTGACTAAATCGCGGCTTCTTCTTCCGGGATCAACATATCGGAGGCCGCGGATGTTCATGCCTAAGTAATCGATTTCCTAAGTACGGTTTCGTATTCTTAACCCCTCGAGATTGCCACGGGCTTCGCC
>JAVHLK010000269.1 GCA_031082285.1 Desulfomonilaceae bacterium | reverse complement strand
CGGGCTCGCAATGACACACGTGAAGGTGTCCGCAGTATTCAAGGGCCGACACTATCAGGATGATCTTGACCGCCGTGGTGCAGGCTGACTTGCTGTTACTCAAGGGAGGTCGTCGGAAAGGAACCGGGCACGAGGACTTTCCCAGGGTTCACGCAATGGGAAATCCTTTGGGGGAAACGCGATGCCGGCATTGTCGTCACTCATTCCGCGATCGGCTTTTCTTACAGATCCGGATATCTGTCCGCTGAATCACCCTGATGGTTCCGCTTGTTATACCGTGCATCCCATTCTTTTCTGGCATCCGACGGCGGAGGGACCAACCTGGAAATCGCTCTCACACCGGGGATGTACCTGGACGCCCAGCTGTCTTGTTGCTCGGCATCGTATCCGGCCTTCACCGCGGTGAGGGATCTCATGGATGTGCACGAGGTGGTGAGTGCGAGGAAGAGAGCTGCTGCGAGGACGAGCGCGGCACAGCGTTTCATGAAAAATACCCCGATTCCCGGTCGGTTGATCCAATGCAACCTGGATCGGGTCGAGGTTATATCCTTTATAATCTGATACCACAAGCAAAATTATACCTCGATCGAGAAACTAATTTATTATTCGGGGATAGTCGGAATAACATGAACAGCTTCCGTGTTATGGGTTCAATTGATCTGATTCCGCTGATCATCGACTCCGCTTTGCCATGAGAACCGACAGTGTCCCCGCGAGCGCGTAAATCGCGGCCGCGACGATGGACAGGACCTTGA
>JAVHLK010000268.1 GCA_031082285.1 Desulfomonilaceae bacterium | reverse complement strand
CAATCCCCTCTAATCGGGTCAAAGGTTCCCACTCCTGGCTCAAAGCCAGGGTTGGAGCTTGGCGGCCACGTTTCAATCCCCTCTAATCGGGTCAAAGGTTCCCACTCGGCTCTGTTGGAGACCGTTACCTCAACACCGACATGGGTTTCAATCCCCTCTAATCGGGTCAAAGGTTCCCACTGACAGGAGGCCAATACGCAGCCTACGAGCAGGCCAAAGTTTCAATCCCCTCTAATCGGGTCAAAGGTTCCCACCGATATCCACGTTTTCGATGGAAAGACGAATGACAGGGAGTTTCAATCCCCTCTAATCGGGTCAAAGGTTCCCACTGATTACGAGGAGATCGAATCAGATTTATTGGATAAGGTTTCAATCCCCTCTAATCGGGTCAAAGGTTCCCACAGAGTCTACACGAACTGACAAGTCAATTCAAGCATTGTTGTTTCAATCCCCTCTAATCGGGTCAAAGGTTCCCACAGTAGGAGGGGTGGTCTTGGCTCAAAGCCAGGGTTGGGGTTTCAATCCCCTCTAATCGGGTCAAAGGTTCCCACGTTAGAGATCGGAGAAGAAATCGAAGAAGATCTTTTGTTTCAATCCCCTCTAATCGGGTCAAAGGTTCCCACCATCGAGTTTGAACGCGAGGAACGGGAACGCCTCAATGGTTTCAATCCCCTCTAATCGGGTCAAAGGTTCCCACACTGTCATATGCCGGGCCGCCGGTGTGGTCGGCGGAGTAAGTTTCAATCCCCTCTAATCG
>JAVHLK010000267.1 GCA_031082285.1 Desulfomonilaceae bacterium | reverse complement strand
GATAGGGGTAGGAACAACCGGTTACCCGGCCGCTCCCCCCTCCGAACCGTACGTGCGGATCTCCCGCATACGGCTCTCCGGTCGGTGGTTCACCGCCCCGCGGATTGACCGGCCGCTGCATGGGCTGCGGATAAGGAGAACAACCCATGGTCGGCAAAGAAAGCATGCGTGCCTCCTTTCACCCCCTCTGCGAGGGTCGTCAACATGCGATCCGTCCAGACATACGGTTCAACCCAGGGCCAGCGGCCCCGGATCTCTCCGGCGGTGTTAGCCCCAGGGGCAATCATGGCCGGGCTTTGGTCCGTCTGTCCGTCTTTCACGCATCCACCTCCCTGCCTCCCTTGGCTCCACGTCCATTACGACGCTTCAACGCTACTATGGAGACTCTGACTCCTGTGCGCCTCTCTTCCGGCGCACAGGTCTCCCTGTTTCACGTACCCAACCTTCCGACCATTCCGCCCCCAACCACCTGGTGGACCCCTGCTGTCGCTTTCGCACCTTACCCATCAGCTCAACAGATCTCCCGTGTCGGTACTGTGGCAACTCAATGCCTTCCCACACACGGGTCCAGGCTTCACCATTCCCTAGCAGGCTCGCCGATCACACCCGGCCGAAACGGGTTCGTTATCCTACGGACTGGTCGTTCACCTCCTGCTGCTCTCCACCCCGCCTCACGACGACGCAGTTGCAGTCGGTTACAGGCCGGAGAAGGTATACCTGGAGAGGACTTGCACCTCTCTGATTAAGTACGCTCACAGGCGCACTAGGG
>JAVHLK010000266.1 GCA_031082285.1 Desulfomonilaceae bacterium | reverse complement strand
CAAAAATCCCGATCATTCATTGCTCCGCAGGGCGCAGCCTTACTACGCCAGTATTGGAGAGCCCTCATTGGATCCTTTTATGAAAAGTCTCTGTAAAGACGAAAAGCTCAGGGTGATGGCAATAATCCCGATAATTCACGAAGAGAAGCTCCAGGGCTCTTTCAATATAGGCTCAAGAAGCTCAAGGGAAATTCCCGCTCTCACCCGCGGCGCCCTTGAAGCCATCGCGGCAATGGTGGGTGGCATAATAGCGAGGATAAAAACGCAGACGCTTCTTCAAGCATCGCTCCTTGAAAAGGAAGTCCTTTTCAAGGAGATACATCACCGGGTCAAGAACAATCTCCAGCTTATCTCAAGCCTTCTGAACATTCAGGCTCTCCATGTTGACGATCCTCAGCTCCGCCAGGCTTTTAACGAGAGCAGGCATCGGGTGCGCTCCATGGCCCTGGTTCATGAAAGGCTCTACCAATCGGGCAATCTGTCCCATATTGATTTTGGCGAGTATCTCAAGAAGCTTGTCGCCAATCTTTCCAGGGCATACGAGAAGGCAAATGTCATATGTTCCGTAGATGCAGAGGCTGTCGAGCTCGGAATAGATACAGCCATCCCCTGCGGCCTCATCGTGAGCGAACTCATGACCAATGCCCTTAAGTACGCTTTCCCGGGCGACTCCGGGGGGGCTGTGACTGTCTCGTTGAAAAGGGGCCAGGGGGAAAGTCTGAAGCTTGCAGTGAAGGACGACGGCGTAGGCTTTTCCGGCGAAAAGGACTTTTCCAGAATT
>JAVHLK010000265.1 GCA_031082285.1 Desulfomonilaceae bacterium | reverse complement strand
CCCTTGGCACGGCGGCCCTTGGGGGACATGCGGATCCACTCCAGTTCCCGGGCCAGGGTCTTCTGGCGTTCGCTTTCGGCCTTTTCCTCGTGCTTGAGGCGGGCTTCCTTCTGCTCCAGCCACGAGGAATAGTTGCCCTTCCAGGGGATGCCCCGGCCCCGGTCCAGCTCCAGGATCCAGCCGGCCACGTTGTCCAGGAAATAGCGGTCGTGGGTCACGGCGATGACCGTGCCGGGATAGCTCTGGAGATGGTGCTCCATCCAGGCCACGGACTCGGCGTCCAGGTGGTTGGTGGGTTCGTCCAGAAGCAGGATGTCCGGCTGCTGCAGAAGCAGGCGGCACAGGGCCACCCGGCGGCGTTCGCCGCCCGATATCTGGGCCACGGGGGTGTCCGGCGGCGGGCAGCGCAGGGCGTCCATGGCCATGTCCAGCTTGCTGTCCAAGTCCCAGGCGTCCAGGGCATCGAGCTTTTCCTGCACCTCGCCCTGGCGGGTGATGAGCTTGTCCATGGCCTCGTCGTCCATGGGCTCGGCGAAGGCGGCGTTGATCTCCTCGAATTCCTTCAAAAGGGCCACGGTCTCGGCCGCGCCTTCCTCCACCACCTGGCGCACGGTCTTGGAGGAATCGACCAGGGGTTCCTGCTCCAGGAAGCCGATGGTGAACCCGGGGGAGACGTGGGTCTCACCCTGGAAGTCCTTGTCCACCCCGGCCAGGATTTTCAAAAGCGAGCTTTTGCCCGAGCCGTTTAAGCCCAGGACGCCGATTTTCGCGCCGTAGAAATAGGAC
>JAVHLK010000264.1 GCA_031082285.1 Desulfomonilaceae bacterium | reverse complement strand
CGGTCCGCGGCCATGGGCACCTGGCGGTGGGATATCACGACGGACAGGCGCACTTATGATGATCGGACCTGCCACCTCCTGGGAATAAATCCCGCACAGTTCAAGGGGCTGCCCGAGGAGTTCTTTTCGGCCCTTCACCCTGATGACCGCAGCAGAATCAAGAAAGCCCTGCTGGAGGCCCTTGAAAAGAGAATCCCCTACGAGTCCGATTTCAGGGTGATAGGGCCTGACGGCGCGGTGCGCCATATCTACTCCAGGGGGCGACCCGCCTATGACGACAACGACAATCCCCTGAGCATCGGCGGCATTATCTGGGACGCGACGGCCCAGAAGCAGGCGGAGCGTGAGCGCGAGGCCATTCTTCAGCAGCTTCACCAGGCCAGGAAGATGGAGTCCATCGGCACCCTTGCCGGCGGCATTGCCCACGACTTCAACAATCTCCTGGGGGGAATCCTGGGAACCCTGTCCCTTATTGAGCTCGAGCTGGGCAAGGAGTTCGAGTTCTACCAGGATATCCAGGAGATGAAGGCGCTCATCAAGCGGGGGGCGAACCTCAACAAGCAGCTTCTCGGCTTTGCCCGCAGGGACAGGGGTGACGTGAGGCCCCTGAATCTCAGCGATACCCTACAGAAAATCGCAGGGATGTTTGGAAGGACCCGCAAGGACATCACCATCAATTTTCTGTGCTCACCGGAGCTGCCTGCCGTGATGGCGGACCACATGCAGATAGAGCAGGTGCTCCTCAACCTGCTTGTCAACTCAGGCCAGGCAATGCCCTCAGGAGGCTACC
>JAVHLK010000263.1 GCA_031082285.1 Desulfomonilaceae bacterium | reverse complement strand
GACTAACGACCAATACGCGCCCGTAGCTCAATGGATAGAGCAACGGACTTCGGATCCGTGTGTTGGGGGTTCAAGTCCCTCCGGGCGCGCCATTAACAGAAGTCAGACGTCAGAGGTCGGAAGCAGCGGCTGCGCCGATACCGGGATTCTGACATCAATAATCGTCGGTTTCGACGAAGCAGGGAATTCGCGGCGCGGATTCCTACATTTTATTCTGACGATGAAAATACCGATTTTGGGCCCGTAGCTCAGGCGGATAGAGCACTGGGTTGTGGCCCCAGTGGTCGAGGGTTCGAGTCCCTTCACTCACCCCAAAAGCGCCCGTAGCTCAGCTGGATAGAGCGTCGGACTTCGAATCCGCAGGCCGTCCGTTCGAGTCGGACCGGGCGCGCCCTAAACCATGTGAGGTTTAGGGCTGCCATGCACCTTACATGGTGCATGGCGCCATAATATTGAACTTGTATTGAAGTCCTGAACCTTGAATGGTGCAGGACACCAAAAAGTGTACGGTGGTTAAGGCAGGCAGGCGATAAGTTACGAAAAGTGGGCCGTTAGCTCAATTGGTAGAGCAACTGACTCTTAATCAGTAGGTTGCAGGTTCGATTCCCGCACGGCTCACCAACACTTTTTAGCCGGGGTGGCGAAATTGGAATACGCGCGAGACTTAGGATCTCGTGGTCGAAAGACTGTGCGGGTTCGAGTCCCGCCCTCGGCACCAAGATCGGAAAACAGAAGAACGATGGACGATGGACGAGAGACGAAAAGCAGTAAGCCTAAAGCAGTGTGAAAGG
>JAVHLK010000262.1 GCA_031082285.1 Desulfomonilaceae bacterium | reverse complement strand
CGGACATCACCGAGGTCGCCAATATAAACTCCAGTCCCTGCTCAAGGTCATCCGGGGCACCACCATCGGCATCCTGGGCATCTCCTTTAAGCCGAACACCGACGACACCCGAGACGCCCCCTTCCTGGCGGTCGCCAAATGTCTGGTCGACCTCGGCGCCACCGTCAAGGCGCACGACCCGGTGGCCATCCCCACCCTCAAACAGAAGCACCCAGATCTAAACGTAATCTGCTGCGACACACCCGAACAACTCGCCGCAGACTGCGACGCCCTGGTGCTGCTCACCGAGTGGGACACCTTTCGCCACCTGGATTACAACGCCCTCGGTCAGCTGATGCGGCAGAAATTCATCGTGGACGGCCGGAATGCCCTAAACCCGGAAGTCCTTAACAAAGCCGGATTCACCTACGTGGGGGTGGGCCGCTAATGCTTAACCAACAACGCAGAATCGCCGTCACCGGAGGAGCCGGATTCATCGGCAGCCACCTGATCGACAGCCTGATCGGTGAAGGACACCAAGTGCTGTGCATTGACTACTACGACCCCCAGATCAAATGGGCCAACATCGCCGCCCACCAGGACAACCCCCGGTTCACCCTGACCCAGTCCGACATCCGGGACCGGAACCAAATGCGCCAACTGTTCAACCAACACCACCCGGAAATCGTGATCCATTTAGCCGCCCGTGCCGGCGTCCGCCCGTCCCTGAAAGACCCCTTCCTCTACCACGAGGTGAACATCACCGGCACCCTGAACCTATTGGACGCCGCCGTAAACACCGGCGTAAGCAAATT
>JAVHLK010000261.1 GCA_031082285.1 Desulfomonilaceae bacterium | reverse complement strand
CCTTCGGGCTCTCTTTCTTTCTCCCGCAAAAAACGAAAAGATTTCAGACAATTCTACAAAATTTTTCAAACTCCTCCTTGGGATCATATTTTTGTGCACTTACCCTTGAGGCTACCCTTCACAGCGTTACTGCCGCAGTTAGCTCCAACCAGGTGAATCTGCGGCACATGGTAGTGCTTACTTACCGCTGCTTCCTTCCGGACCTGACGGGGTTCATAAGTTACCATTGCGCAGAGCCCGATCTTCAACACCACTTGCGACAGGCAGTCCTGGAAGCGTAGATCCCCTCAGGCAAGTTTTCAGCCCTGCTATAGCGGATTGCAGGCAGAGGGAACCGCTACCTCCCCACCTAGCACAAAAATCCGTTTACTAAGTGGCGGAGAGAGAGGGATTCGAACCCTCGAGACAGATTATACATCCGTCTACACGATTTCCAGTCGTGCGCTTTCAACCAAACTCAGCCATCTCTCCAAAAGTTACCTTTTATGATACAAGGAAATCTTCCATAAGTCAACTTTTCAGAACCTCAATAAAATTGCATAGCCCCTGAGAGCAGTGAACCATAGAGAGAAGGTGTGAGAAAAACACCAGATGTTAACAATTATGTAATAATTCCACGCCCTCCATGCCCCATGCCGTTTTTCAGCTCTCCTGGTCATGACCGCAAAAAAGACAGCCCCCTTCACGAAGAGGGCTGTCTGTAAGAACGGAGAGAGAGGGATTCGAACCCCCGAAGACCTCACGGCCTTACTCGATTTCGAGTCGAGCGCTTTCAACCAGGCTCAGCCATCTCTCCTTCATG
>JAVHLK010000260.1 GCA_031082285.1 Desulfomonilaceae bacterium | reverse complement strand
AAGATCAAAAATTACCGCATCAAAATCGGTCGCCGAAATAACATAGGGTGTTTTTTCGTGAACCATTTTTCACCTCGGGTTAATTAGAGTTAGAGCGTAAAACTTCACAAAACCAACAAGACGCGGGGACCAGCCCTATTCATTGTCACCAGCCGAGACCTTTGGTCGCTCAATAGCCGTTGTTCTTTCCCTGGTGTGTGTGCCTCATCTCGTCGCCGCCGGATTCAAGATCAATTTCATGATCGTTTTCTATAATCGAAGCCGGTCGAGCGGGCGGCAATGAGCTTCAAACGTGCCGGATGCCTCAGCACGTCGGCCGACAGATCGGAGTAGATAAGGGGGTTACGACTCCGCTTGAGACCATGCCTCGGCATTTTCCCGGGTCAGGGGTCCTGCAACAAATTCAATGACGTACTCCGTATGGTGAAGATCGGCAGCATCGTAAGATTTGCCTTTGTGGTCCAGATCATTCTCCCGCCTCCGGGGTCTGATCGAATTCCTCCGGCCGGCCGAGACGTGCGGAAAACCCGCCCAGCCCTTATCGGGAATTAAGCTCATTCCGTTGTCCCAGTAAGCTCACGCAGTTTTTGTGCCAATTGATGGAACCGGAGAACTCTTTTCGGAAAGATATGAATTGTCAGGTGGTTAGCCTCTATCACGGCGTTGCGGGTAAGCTGCGAAGGTTCGGCAAGATGAAAGCGAGTGTCCTAATAACGCACGACTGAACTTAGAGTCTCCGTGGTTTCAAGGGGTTGGAAATTGATTGGGTGTCTTAACATCGGTCAATCCTCCTTGTCCTTGGTCCATTGGTAGTTCTCAATCCCGAAGCGTTT